>JBLMYG010000197.1:0-3348 GCA_050258155.1 Acidithiobacillales bacterium | reverse complement strand
TGGAGCGGGACACGGGGGTCGAACCCGCGACATCTACCTTGGCAAGGTAGCGCTCTACCACTGAGCTAGTCCCGCGGAAGGCGCCGCAGCGCCTCGGAGCGCGCCATCTTGGGCGACAGGGCACGCCATGTCAAGCCGAGCGACGCTTCGGGGCGTGCCCGCCCGGGAGTGTGCCGAAAGAGCGGTCGCCGCGGCGACCGGGGGGCGCGGCGTCTGGAGCCCGGTCGGCGCCGTCGCCATGGAAGGGCCGGGGAGGCCGGATGGCCTTGCGCCTGTTCGGGGGCCATGTAGAGCGGCGTACCAACGACCATGCCCGTCGTCGAGGGCACCCCCGAGCCGGGCGATCCAGGCCGCCGCCGATGCCAGCGGCACCGGTCCCCCTGCATCCGGTCTTGCAGCCTCCCGCCCTCCAGATCCGGCATGACGAGGAACGGAAGGCGTCCCTCCTCGCCGACGTCGTAAAGAGGAAGGATGTTCGGGTGCTCGAGCAAGACAACCACCTTCGCCTCGCGGAGAACCCGTTCGACGAAGTTCCGGACCGACACGCCGCGCAAGAAGCCGTTCTGCATGTCATATCGACAGGCGCATCTTCCGCACGCCGGTTTTCGCGAGCGCGGATGTCACACGGCGTCGAAGGCGCCCCGGAGCCACTCGACGGCGGGGGGCTCGCCGTCCAGCGCCACGACGTCGAACCGGACCTCCCGCGAGGCCGACAGGGGACGGCGGGCCAGCCAGCGGCGGGCCGCCCGGACCAGACGAGCCCTTTTTCGCGGTGTGACCGACTCGGCCGCCGTCCCGGCCGCTGCCGTTCTCCGACGCCGCACCTCGACGAAGACGAGGATCGAGCCCTCCTCCGCCACGAGGTCGATCTCGCCGTCGCCGAACCGGACGTTCCGGTCCAGAATCTTCAGCCCCCGCGCCTCCAGATGCGCCGCCGCTAGCTCCTCGCCGCCGCGCCCCGTCTCGACGCGGCGGGTGTCCCGCCGGCGAGGCGGGGCGCCGCCCCGGCGCCGGGCGACGCCGAGCGCCTTCAGCCTCTCCTTCCAGCCGGGGTCGTCCGGGTCCACGAGCCGGTAGAATACCGACCTCCGCCATGGGCGACACGCTCCTCATCCAGTGCCCCGATTGCGGCTCGACGCTGAAAGTCGATGCGACGACGGGAGCGGTGCTGGCCCACGAGGCTCCCGTCCGCAAGGACAAGCTCGCGTCGCTCGAGGAGGCGGCGAAGGAGATCCAGCGCCGGAAAGCGCGCGCCGAGGACCTTTTCGAGGCCACCGTGGAGCGGGAGAAGCACAAGAGCGAGATCCTCGAGAAGACCTTCAAGGAAGCGCTCCAGAAGGCGAAGACCGATCCCTCGAAGCCCCGCAGCATCTTCGACGACGAGTAGAGCGTCCGCCGCGAGTCTCGCTCTTCCCGGGCCCGGGGTCGAAAAGTGTGACGGCGCTTACGGCCGGCGGGCCGGTTCTTGGGCCGAAAGGAGAATCTGTCTCAGAGGCACGTGAGGTTTCCGCGGCGCGAACACTACCGTAACAGGTACACACGGCTGGCCAAGCGTCTGGTCTCGGGCTCGGGGAGGAGCAAGACAAGTTGCTGAGGATACCTTGCGAAGTCGGTCATCGTGTTCAGAAGGACGTGTGCACGCTTGATGCCGCACGACGAGCGTCTGCACGCGGCCGTTTCACACCTCCCCCGGCTGTCCCAACCACGAACAAGCTCTCACCTCCTGAAAAGGCCGGTGATGCGACAGAGCCGTGGGGCCATCGGCCGAATTTCGACACAATGTCCCTCGTCGGATTCGTGATCTTCATGCTCGCCGCCTGCCTGGGGTATCCGGTGGGCTTCTGAAAGGGACCTGCCGCTGAGCGACCCGAGCCTCGTTCCGACCCGGAAGGCCGTGGTGGGCCGGGTCGCGAAGGGGCTTCTGCTGCTCCTGCCCGCCTCGCTCCTCTCGCAGGCGCTTCTCGCGTCGCCAGGCGTCCTTTCGGCGCAGGGTCTCGGGTCGCTCGTCTCGCCCGGCCCTCTTTCCAGGGCGCACGCGAAGCTCGAGGGCCTCGACAACTGCCAGAAATGCCATGAGCCGGGGAAGCGGGTCACGGCGCAGAAATGTCTCGAGTGCCACAAGCCGATCGCCGAGGAAACCGCCGCGAAGAAAGGCGTTCACCGGGACGCCGGAGCCGCATGCGCCAGGTGCCACACCGAACACACGGGCGTGGCCGCGGACATCCGCCATCTGGACACCAGGACGTTCGACCACAGGGCCGAAACCGGGTTCGCCCTCGACGGGAAGCATGCCGGACTCGACTGCGGCAAGTGCCACAAGACCCGCTCCTTCCTGACGGCGAAGCCCGATTGCGCATCGTGCCACGCCGATCCCCACAAGGGCGTCCTGGGCGCCTCCTGCGCCTCGTGTCACCCCGTCGCCGTCGCCTTCAAGGAGACCCGCACGTCCTTCGATCACTCGAAGACCGCGTACCCGCTGACGGGAGCTCATGTCACGACCGCGTGCGAGAAGTGCCATGTCGCGAAAGTCTGGAAGGGCATCCGATTCGCCTCCTGCGCGAGCTGCCACAAGGATCCGCACGAAAAGCCACTCGGCACGTGCAGCTCGTGCCACACGACCGCGACCTTCAGGTACGTGGCGACGACGGGTGCGAGCGGCGGCAAGGCAGGCGGCGCCGCCGTGGCGGCGGGAGCCACGGCGGGCACGGCGGCGGGAACCGGAGCTGCAGCCACCGCCGCTGGGACGACGACAGCCCCGCCGATGCCGAAGTTCGACCACGCGAAGACCGGCTATCCGCTGGTCGGGCGCCACGCCGCGCTCGCCTGTACGACCTGCCACGTCAGGCCGGCCACGACGGTCCACCTCAAGTACGCCCGCTGCGACGACTGCCACAAAGACCCTCACAAGGGCGTCTTCAAGACGCAGGACTGTGCCGCCTGCCACAAGGTCACCGGCTGGAAGGGAGGGACCTTCGACCACGCGAAGACCCGCTTCCCGCTCGAAGGGAAGCACCTTCCGGTGCCGTGCGCTTCCTGCCACAAGGGGGCGGCCGTCCCGCCGCGGGCGGTCCCTGCGAAGGTCGTCGTCGACTTTCGGGGCGTCCGGGCCGATTGCGCCTCCTGCCACGAAGATGTCCACAAGAAAGAGCTCGGAACCACGTGCGAGACATGCCACTCGCCCGTCGGATGGCGTCTCGAGACGTTCAGGCACCCGCGCTCTCCGGAGTTCTTCGCAGGAGGGCACGCCACGGTGACCTGCGACAAGTGCCACGGGATCGAGGCCTCCGCCGGATCGGTCACCCTGCCGAAGGGACGCATCGTTCCGGTCCGGAGGTACAAGGGCGTTTC
>JBLMYG010000196.1:0-6168 GCA_050258155.1 Acidithiobacillales bacterium | reverse complement strand
ATCGGACCACCTTTCCTTGACGGACCGAAAGAGGCGGGGTATCTTGCGCCTCCCTGACGCGGGGTGGAGCAGCCTGGTAGCTCGTTGGGCTCATAACCCAAAGGTCGCAAGTTCAAATCTTGCCCCCGCAACCAGAATAAATCGAAGGGCGCTAGTCAGTTACGACCGGCGCCCTTCGTGCTTTCGGCCGTCGGTCCTGATGTTGCCCGTGGCCGCGGCCGGGGTGTGAAGACCTCAGGCGCGACGGCTGCCCGGGAACTACATTTAACGCGGAGGTGCGTCATGGATCTGGTCCTGACTCCCGCCGAACGCGACCTCCTCGAAGGAATCCTCAAGGACGCCCTCGGAAGCCTGCGAGAAGAGGTCTACCACTCCGAAACCGCGCGGTTCAAAGACGACCTGAAGGCCGACGAGTCGCTGCTGAGAGGCATTCTGGCCAAGCTCGCGCTCCCGGTGGCCAAGACCGCCTGAGTTCCCGCCGCCGCCGGGCTCGAGGTCGATCGCCGGCCGGTCGCCGGCACGGAGAGGGAGGATCGCGCTCCTGCGCGGCCGGCGCGGACGAGCACGCCGCCCTCTCGCGCTGTAGACTCCGAGACGAGAAGGAGTCTCAAGATGCGCATGATGATGACCGCGTCCTTTCCCCTCGAGCCTTTCAACACCATGGTTCGAAACGGCTCGGCCGGTTCCACCCTGAAAAAGATTCTCGCCGACCTCAAGCCCGAAGCGGCCTGGTTCGTGGAGAACGACGGGAAGCGCACCGGCGTCTTCATCGTCGAGGTGCCCGACCAGTCCCGGATTCCGTCTTTCGCGGAGCCGTTCTTCCTTCTGTTCAACGCCGAGTGCCGCTTCCGGATCGCCATGACGCCCGACGACCTGGGCCGGGCCGGCCTCGACGAGCTCGGGCGGAAGTGGAAGTAGCGTAACCCGCCGGCCGCGCCCGCCGACCCTCCGGCGAACAAGGAGTCACGATGGCCATCACAAACAGAGACTCGGGGACGAACGTGAACGAGATCGCCGACGGCATCTACCGCATCAACACGCCGGTCCAGATCGAAGGGGCGGGCGGATTCTCGTTCAACCAGTACCTGATCGTGGACGACGACCCGCTCCTCTTCCACACCGGCCCGCGAAAGATGTTTCCGCTGGTTCGGGAGGCCGTCGCGAGCGTCCTGCCGCCCGAACAGCTCCGTTACGTCGCGTTCTCCCACGTGGAAGCCGACGAGTGCGGCTCGCTCAACGAATGGCTCGCCGCCGCTCCGCGGTCCGTGCCCCTCTGCGGCACGGTGGCGGCCCTGGTCTCGATCGGCGACCTTGCCGACCGGGCCCCCCGCGCGATCGCCGACGGGGAGCTCCTCTCTCTCGGCAGGCACTCCGTCCGCTGGTTCGACACGCCGCATCTGCCGCACGCCTGGGAATGCGGCTTTCTGGCGGAAGAACGGACCGCCACGCTCCTCTGCGGCGATCTGTTCACACAGGGAGGCGCCGATCTTCCGCCCGTCACCGAGTCGGACATTCTCGGGCCGAGTGAGGCGTTCCGCCACCAGATGGATTACTTCTCGCACACGAAGAACGCGCGGCCGATGCTCGAAAGGCTCGCCCTGACGAATCCGACGACGCTGGCCTGCATGCACGGCAGCGCCTGGCGGGGTGACGGGGCGAAGCTGCTGCGTGCCCTCGCGGACGAACTGTCTTCCTGAGTCACGCCTCTCCTCCGATCGAAGCGTCGCGGCGCCGGGTGCTTTCCCGGACGGCCCCGGGACGCCGCGCCACCCGGGCCGCCTGATATCGTCGAGCGGGATCGTCAGACGATGGGCGAGAAGCCTCGGCAGACGGACCTCTCGGAGAAGACCGTCGTTTACCGGATGCCCGGCACCGACGCCGTGACCGTCCGGCGAGACGTGGAATACGGCTCCTCGGGCGGCGACCGTCTGACGATGGACGTCTACCTGCCGCCGGGTGCAACGGACGGAGAGCGGACGCCCGCCGTCATCGTCGTGGCCGGATATCCCGATCCCGGATTCGCAGCGAGAATCGGCTGCTCCTTCAAGGAGATGGGATCGTCCGTCTCGTGGGGCCGGTTGATGGCCGCCTCGGGGCTCGCGGCGGTCACCTACACGAACCGGGAGCCGGCCGCCGACCTCGATGCCCTGCTTCGGTACATCCGGGAGAACGCTTCCTCCCTCGGGATCGACGAGGCCCGGATCGGCCTCTTCGCGGCCTCCGGGAACGTCCCGCTCGCGTTGTCGGTCCTGACAGAGGGGGGCCCGGAGCACCCGAAGTGCGCCGTTCTCTGCTACGGCTACACGCTCGATCTCGAAGGGTCGACCGCGGTCGCGGACGCAGCCAGGATGTTCGGGTTCGCAAACCCGGCCGCGGGGAAGTCCGCCGACGACCTGCCCCGGGACGTGCCCCTTTTCCTCGTGAGAGCCGGAAAGGACGAGGTTCCCCGCCTGAACGAGGCGCTCGACCGCTTCCTGGCCGCGGCGCTGGCCCGAAACCTGCCGGTCAGGTTGGTGAATCACCCAACGGCTCCGCACGCCTTCGACCTTTTCGACGACGGAGAGACGTCTCGCGAGATCATCCGGGAAACGCTCGCGTTCCTCCGGTTTCACCTCCTCGGCGCGGATGAACCGCCGAGGAAGGTGCCTCCGGCGGGACGCCGCTCAGGCTGACGACGGAGGTGCCATGCCCGAGCCCGCCTCGTGGATCCGCCTTCTCCTCGTTCGCGAGCTGGAAGCCTTCGCGCGCGAGCTGAGCCTCTTCCCGAACGACGAAATGGTCTGGGCCACGCTGCCCGGGATCTCGAACTCCGCCGGCACGCTGGCGCTCCACGTCTGTGGAAACCTCGAGCATTTCGTCGGCGGAATCCTCGGTGCGAGCGGCTACCTCCGCGACCGCGATGCGGAATTCAGCCGGCGGGGGGTCTCCCGGGACGAGTTGGCCCGCGAGATCCGGCAGACGATTCGCGTGATCGACAACGTGCTTCCCGGCCTTTCCTCGGATGACCTCGCCCTCGAGTATCCGGAGGCTGTCGGGGGATTGCGCTTCCCGACGGGGCTCTTCCTGCTTCACCTCTGCGCTCACGCCGCGCACCACCTCGGCCAGGCCGGCTATCTCCGGCGGGCTCTCACGGGCGAAAGCCGGCATAGCGAGGCGATCTCCGTGAAGGCGCTGGGCCGCGAGGCGGGCTCATGACCCGCTTCCCCGCGGCGCCCTGGCCCACCGGCCTCAAGGCGACCTCGTGGATCGCAACCGTCGTGCTGGGCGGCGCGACCTACGCCCTCATCAAGGCCATCCCGGGGGCGACCCGGGTCCCCTTCGCCGAGACGTTCGGCAGATTCATGGCCTTCGTCCCGCTTCTCATCGCCCTGATCGCCGTCCTCTACGTCGTCACGGCGTACGAGGTCGAGGGAACGGAGCTTCGGGCCCGGCGCCTCCTCTGGGCAACGCGGGTCCCGCTCGGAGGGCTGACGCGGGCCTGGCACGATCCGGAGGCTCTGAAAGGCTCGATCCGGCTCTTCGGAAACGGCGGGCTCTATTCCGTGACGGGGCTCTTCCAGAGCCGCCGCCTTGGCCGGTACCGGGCCTTCGTCACGGATCCTGCGCGCGCGGTCGTCCTCGAGCTCGAGAAGCGAACTGTCGTCGTCTCGCCTGCCGACCCTGCAGCTTTCCTCCAGCTCCTTCCCGTGCTGATCCCGGGGGTCCGGACCGGCGCCGCCCCCTGACGTCCCCATCTGGTTCATCCAGATCAGAGGCGCCCACCGCCGATTCGGATAGATTTCCTTCCCAGGTCATGAGTAAGGAGATCCCGATGGCAACCAGCAGAGCGAAGACCCGAGTCACGAAGCAGCCCGCGAAAGCAAAGACCTCTGCCGGGAGGAAGCCGGCCCCGAAGCCTTCCCCTTCCAAAGATGAATTCGTCTACGCGAACCCCTTCGCCCACGGAGAAACCGACACGAAGTACCGGCTCCTGAGCAGGAAGCACGTCAGGAAAGGGACCTTCGCAGGCAAGCCGGTTCTCGTCGTCGAGCCCGAGGCCCTCACGCTCCTCGCCCGCGAGGCGATGCGCGACGTGTCGTTCCTCCTTCGCCCGAAGCACCAGCGGCAGGTGGCCGCGATCCTCGACGACCCCGAGGCATCACCGAACGACCGGTTCATGGCGACGACGCTCCTCAGGAACGCGGTCGTCTCGTCGAAGTTCGAGCTTCCCTTCTGCCAGGACACGGGGACCGCCACGGTCGTGGCGTGGAAGGGGCAGCAGGTCTGGACGGGGGCGGACGACGCGGCGTTCCTCTCGAAGGGGATCTGGAAGACCTACACCGGCGAGAACCTCCGCTATTCGCAGACGGCCGCGCTCACGATGTACGACGAGGTCAACACCGGAAACAACCTTCCGGCGCAGATCGACATCTACGCGACCCCCGGCCGCGAGTACAAGTTCCTCTTCGTGGCGAAGGGCGGCGGCTCGGCCAACAAGGCGTACCTCTTCCAGGAGACGAAGGCCCTTCTCAACCCGGCCAGCCTCGAGACCTTCCTCGTCGAGAAGATGAAGAGCCTCGGCACGGCGGCCTGCCCTCCCTACCACATCGCGATCGTGATCGGCGGGACCTCCGCAGAGGCGTGCCTGAAGACCGTCAAGCTCGCCTCGACCGGCTACTACGACACGCTTCCGACGACCGGCGACAAGACGGGGCGTGCCTTTCGCGATCCGGAGCTGGAGGCGACGCTCCTCGAAAGGGCGCAAAAGCTCGGCTTCGGAGCGCAGTTCGGCGGAAAGTACTTCGCCCACGACGTCCGGGTCGTCCGCCTTCCGCGGCACGGAGCCTCCTGCCCGGTCGGCCTCGCCGTCTCCTGCTCCGCGGACCGGAACGTCCTCGCCAGGATCGACGAGAAGGGGATCTGGCTGGAGGAGCTGGAGCGGCATCCCGAGAAGCTCCTCCCCGTTCGCGAGGGCGCGAAGGAGCACAAGGGGCTCGTCAAGATCGACCTGAACCGGCCGATGCCCGAGATTCTCGCCGAACTGTCGAAGCACCCGGTCGCCACCCCGCTCGCCTTGACGGGGCGCCTCGTCGTGGCACGCGACATCGCCCATGCGAAGCTGAAGGAGCGCCTCGACGCTGGAAACGACCTGCCGCAGTACTTCAAGGACCACCCTGTCTACTACGCCGGCCCGGCGAAGAAGCCCGCCGGGAAGCCCTCGGGCTCCTTCGGTCCGACGACGGCGGGGCGGATGGACTCGTACGTCGACCTCTTCCAGTCGAAGGGGGCGTCGATGGTGATGATCGCGAAGGGAAACCGGAGCCCGAAGGTGACCGAGGCCTGCAAGAAGTACGGCGGCTTCTACCTCGGGTCACCGGGGGGACCGGCCGCCCTCCTCGCGGAAGAGAACATCAAGAAGGTGGAGGTCCTCGAGTACCCGGAGCTGGGGATGGAGGCGATCTGGGCCATCGACGTCGTCGACTTCCCGGCGTTCGTCCTCGTGGACGACAAGGGGAACGACTTCTTCCAGCAGCTGAAGTAGTCCCTCGACCCTTCCGCAAACCGGAGCCGAAAAGCCCGCCCCCATATGACAGGTGTCATAGGGCGGGGCGCCGGAACTTCGTATGGTTCCTGCCAGAAGGGGGGCCAGGAATGTCCTTCGAAACCGGCACCATCGCGGACCTCGCCATCGCCAACCCCAACGCCATCCCCGCACTCGAGAAACTTGGGATCGATTACTGCTGCGGCGGCGCGGCGACCGTGGCCGAGGCCTGTCGCCGCGCAGGCGTCGACCCCGGGCAGCTCGTCTCGCTCATCGGCTCCGACCAGCGCCCTTCGGGCCGCGCGTGGGAGAGCGAGCCGCTCGCGGAACTCATCCGGCTCATCGTCGACACGCACCACGTCTATACGCGCAAAGCCATTGCGTCGCTTCACCCGCTCGCCTCGAAGGTTCGCGGCCGGCACGGGGAGGCGCATCCCGAGACACAGAAGGTCGAGACGCTCGTCCATCGGCTCGCCGGCGACCTTACGCCCCACATGCAGAAGGAAGAGCAGATCCTCTTCCCGTACATCGCGGCGCTGGAGGAGGCGGTGCAGCTCGGCACCGAGCCGCCGCCGTCACGCTTCGGGAGCGTGAGAAACCCGATCCGGATGATGATGGCGGAGCACGATACCGCCGGGGATCTTCTG
>JBLMYG010000195.1:0-3263 GCA_050258155.1 Acidithiobacillales bacterium | reverse complement strand
CCCCTCGCTCCCGCGCGGCGCGCCCGATCGACCCTCAGACGCGGAGCACGAGCTTGCCGAAGTTGCCGCCCGTGTAGAGCAGGTTGAGGACATCGGGGTAGGCGTCGATGCCGCCGTCGCGCACGTCCTCGCGCAGCTTCAGCTTCCCCTCGGCGTGCCAGCGACCCAGGGCCGCGATCGCCTCGGGATACCGCTTCGCCCAGTCGAGCACGATGATCCCCTGAACGCGCAGGCGATTCACGAGAACGTAGCGGAGGTTGCCGGGGCCGGGCGGTGGCCTCGTGGCGTTGTAGGCCGAGATGAGACCGCAGACGACGATGCGGCCGAACGGGTTCATCCGCGCGAGCACGGCGTCGAGGATCGCACCGCCGACGTTCTCGAAGTAGACGTCGATCCCGTCCGGGCAGGCGCTCTCGAGATCCGCGGCGAGGTTCCCGGCCTTGTAGTCGACGGCCGCGTCGAACCCGAGCTCCTCGGTGAGGTAGCGACACTTCTCCTCGCCGCCAGCGATGCCGACGACGCGGAGGCCCTGGATCTTGCCGATCTGTCCGACGACCGAGCCGACGGCACCGGAGGCGGCCGATACGACGAGAGTCTCGCCGGTCTTCGGCTGCCCGACCTCGAGCAGGCCGAAGTAGGCGGTCCAACCGGGCATCCCGAGGCCACCGATCCAGCGCTCGAGGGGGGCCTGCCCCGTGTCGACCTTGAGGGCCAGCGCGGCGTCGACGACGGGATGGCTCTGCACTCCGAACAGGCCCACCACGGGGTTTCCCGGGCCGAAGTCCGGATGCCGGGAGGCCAGCACGTGGCCGGCCGCGAAGGCGCGCATGACGTCGCCCAGGCCGACCGGAGGCACGTAGGACCTCCCTTCGCTCATCCAGCCCCGCATGGCGGGGTCGAGGGAGATGAATCGCGTCTCGATCGCGATCTGGCCGTCTCCCGGAGACGCGACGGGCTCCCTGACGATGGTGAAGTTGTCGCGCGTGGCCATGCCCGAAGGCCGGCTCTTCAGGCGAACGAGGTGGTTCTGGGTCATGGAATGGACTCCGTCGCTCCCCTCCGAAGCACGATGGTAGCGGAAAGACCGCGCGGCCGATGCGGAGTAGCTGGTGCGCCCTGCACGATTCGAACGTGCGACCTGCAGATTCGTAGATCGCGGTGAGGGCTCCGCCGACCACCACCAGGAAGAGCCAGGCACGATAGAAGACGGGGAATCTATCGGATCCCCACCACGACGTAGAGGTCCCTCAGCAGGCGCGAGTAGGCATGGCTCCAGAACCGGCCGTTCGGCGTGAGGTACAGGGAGCTCAGGCGGAGGCCAGCCGTCGTGCGGGGGGCGATCTCGGTCCAGGGAGTCGCGCGTCCCGTCCGGAGGCCCAACCGACGGACCTTCCAGCCGGAGCCGACGCGGTGCCCCACGAACAGCGCCCCTCCGTCGTCCGTCCATTGGAGGACGCGGTCGTCCTCCGACACGCCCGGGACCGGCACGGACGACCCGCCGTCGAGCGGGTACACCCTCGGGTGTCCCTCGGGGTCGCGCCCGACGACCCGGGTGCCGTCGGGCGAGACGACGGGCACCTGCGACACAGACCGGCTGCCCGCAACGCTCACGCCCTCCTCGGTGAAGGGACGCGCCGAGCCGTCGTGGGCCTCGATCACCCATCCCCGAGCGCGCGCGCCCGGGCTGGAGCCGAAGGCCACGAGCCTCTTTCCGTCGGGGAGCCAGCAGATGCTGTCGACGAGGACGTGCCGCTCGTTCGGCACCTCGCGCGACTCTCCGGCGCCCGTCGGGTGGAGCAGGATCTTGGGGGGCGAATCCGCCGTGATGGCCACGACCCAGCGCCCGTCGGGTGAGAGGTCGTACGCGTCACCCTCCCCCAGACGGATGGGCGGCGAGCCGTCGGCGCGCTGCAGGTAGGCCATGTACGGGATCGCATATTCGTCGGTCAGCGCGATCGCGCGTCCGTCGGACGCGACGAAGCGACCTGTGGAGCCCTCCCGGATCGAGACGTCCTCCGGTGTCGAATGCCCCGCCAGCAGCGCTTCCACGGTGCGACGGGAGGTCTCCCGCCCCAGGAGCAGTCTCCCTTCCCGCGACACGTCGAAGACGACCACGTCGTTCGGACCCGCGAGAAGAAGACGCTGGCGCCCCGCCTGGTCGACGGCGCGGAGGGCCAGGTTGCTCTCGCCTTGCCCGGCCGTGAACCAGATCTCCTCGCCCGAGGGGCTCCAGGCCAGGCCGCTGACGCCGCCGCCCCAGACTTCGGTCAGGGTCTTCTTCTCACCGGACAGCTCCACGACGGCAATGGCCCCGACGTTGTCGGCCCACAGGCCGTGGTCCACGAAAGCGATCCGGTCGCGCTTTGGTGAGACGCGGATCTGACTGATGTAGCCCGACGTCTCGTAGAGGACGTGTCCCGCCGGCAGCTCCAGCCGTTCGCGCCCCTCGACCCGTCTCACGATGGCGAGCTCGGTGCCGTCGGGCGTCCAGTCTGCCTCGCGTACGCCCTCGAGCACCGGCCGCGCCCCGCCTCCGAGAAGGGGCGCGCGAGCGAGGGTGCCCTCTCCCATCCATCCTTCGAAGGCGTGTCCGAGGGAGACGGCGAGCTCGCCGGTGGAGGAAAGGGAGAATAGCGACGCATCGGGGAGGCTCAGGGGGGTGGACTCGCGAGAGTCGAGGCGGGTGAGGAAGAGGCGGATCGGGTGTCCGCTCCAGGCCGCGGCGTAGACCACCGTCTGGCCGTCGGGCGTGAATCGGGCGTTCCACACCGTCCCCTCGTCGAAGGTGAGGCGGGTGAACGTCGGCGCGGCCACCGCGTTCCCGACTCTGGCACGCAGGAGCCACCCCGCGACGAGGCCCATGGCGAGAGTGGCGGCCGCCAGGCCGAGTCCGGAAGTGAGGGCGATTCGATGGGAAGGCCGAGCCACGACGGGCCGGGCCGCCGAGCGGCCGGTGGAGTCGACAGCGGCCTCGAGGTCGAACGCCAGATCCCGGGCCGACTGGAACCGCTCGGCCGGGCTCTTCTCAAGGCAGTGCCGCAGGGAGCGCTCCAGCGCCGGTGGCAGGTCGTCTACCCCACCCTTGAGCTCGACCGGGTCCTCCCGGAGGATGGCCGTCATGGTCTCGGCGCCCGTGGGTTTCTCGAACGCGCGCCGCCCGGCGAGCATCTCGTAGAGGACACAGCCGAGGGAGAAGATGTCGGAGCGGTGATCGGCCGTGTCGCCCCGGACCTGCTCCGGCGACATGTAGCCCACCGTGCCCA
>JBLMYG010000194.1:0-2562 GCA_050258155.1 Acidithiobacillales bacterium | reverse complement strand
CCCGACTTGATCGCCCCGGCGAAGCTGTCGAACCCCTTCATGAACGAGACCGGCCCGGAGGCGATGCCGCCCGAGGAGAGCGCCTCGGTCGAGGAGCGGAGGGTGGAGAGGTTGGAGCCGGTCCCCGAGCCGAACTTGAAGAGCATCCCCTCCGTCTTCGCGAGGTCGAGGATCGAGGACATCGAGTCACCGACCGCGTTGATGAAGCAGGCCGAGGCCTGCGGCCGCGCCTCGACGCCGACGTTGAACCAGACGGGGGAGTTGAAGCTGGCGACCTGATTCACGAGGAGATGCGTCAGCTCGTCGGAGAAGACGTCCCGGTCCGCGGCCGTCCGGAAATAGCCGTCCTTCCATCCCCAGCCGGTGATCGCCTCGACGACGCGTCCGACGAGCTGGCGCACCGACCGCTCGCGCTGCGGCGTCCCGGACAGCCCGTGAAAATACTTCTGGGCGACGATGTTGGTCGCCGTCATCGACCAGCTTTTCGGGACCTCGACGTCCTTCTGCTCGAAGAAGACTTCTCCCTTCTCGTTCGTGATGGCTGCGGTCCTGAGCTCCCATTCGAGGGCGTCGAAAGGGGGCGTGACCCCGTCCGTGAAGAGGCGGCGGAACGTGAGTCCGGGGAGGCCGGGCTCCCTTGCTGGGCTCGACGGCGCGCCCGGCTCGCGGCTCTTCGTCTCTCTCGGCTCCCGCTCTTCCATGCTCATTCCCCGCTCCTCCTGCCCCCGATCCTCCCGCCGACTCCTCCCCCGCGGGGACGACGCGTCCCCTCCCCCACTCTTTCGGGTCAAGCGGCCGAAAGGATTTCGCGGACGTCTTTCAACGTAGTTCCCCGCTTCGCAAATTTCAAGAGGAAAATACAACCCATAGTGTGCTTGTGACCCTCATGCACTAGATCCTGTAGCTCATTCCGTTCGGGCGGGTTTCTAATCCAGTCCCTCCCATCCGATTGACTTTGCGAAGCGGATACATTGAATATGGGCGGACGGGCGGCCGTTCCGCCCCCGGGAGGTTGCCGATGTCATCCACCCTCACAGGGAACGACGCTGTCGCCGTGCCGGCCGAGGAGTTCGTCCTCACTCTCACCGATCGGGCCGTCGACAAGGTGAAGGACTTCGCGGCCAAGATGCCCGAGGCGGCTGGGAAGGCGCTCCGCGTCTTCATTCAAGGGGGCGGATGCTCGGGCTTCCAGTACGGATTCACCTTCGACGATCGGCGGCCGACGGACCACGTCGTGAAGGCGCGCGACATCGAGGTGATCGTCGACCCGGCCAGCGCGACGAAGCTCCGTGGGGCGACCGTCGACTTCATCGAGGACTTCCGCGGTGCGGGGTTCTCGGTCGAGAATCCGAACGCCACCCAGGGCTGCGGCTGCGGTAAGTCGTTCAGCTGATCCGCTCCCGCCGCTCGGTCCTCGTCGTCGTCTTCCTGACGGTCTTCATCGACCTCGTCGGCTTCGGGATCGTCATCCCTCTTCTGCCCCTCTACGCCAAGACGCACGAGCCCTCGCCCCTCGCCCTCGGTCTCCTGATGGCCTGCTTCTCGGCGATGCAGTTCGTCTTCGCGCCGATTCTCGGCCGCCTCTCGGACCGGTTCGGGCGGCGTCCGGTGGTCCTCTTCTCCCTCCTCGGCACCGTCGGGGGCTATCTCCTCTTCGCCTTCGCCCACACGATGACGGGCCTCTTCGCCTCGAGGCTCCTCGCGGGGATGACGGGGGGAAACATCGCGGCGGCCCAGGCGATCATCGCTGACGTCACGCCGCCGGAGGAGCGGGCGCACGGCATGGCTCTCGTCGGGATGGCTTTCGGCCTCGGCTTCATCTTCGGCCCGGCCATCGGCGGCCTCACGGTGCAATGGGGCGAGGCGGGCCCGGGCCTGGCCGCGGCGACGCTCTCGATGCTGGCGTTCCTCTGGGCCCTCTTCCGCCTTCCCGAGACCCGCCCCGAGGGGATTCCCCCGCGCGCCGTCCGTGCCCTTCCCGTCGCGGCGCTTCTCCGGACGTTCGGCCGCCCCGGCGTCGGCGTCTTCCTCCTCCTCTCGGCCCTGACGACGACCGCCTTCGCGAACTTCGAGGCGACCTTCGCTCTCTTCCTCTCGATGAACTTTCACCTCCCCCCGCACAAGGTCGCCGGGGCGTTCGTCGCGGTCGGCGTTCTCGGCGTCCTCGTGCAGGGAGGCTTCGTCCGGCCCCTTGTGAGGCGTTTGGGCGAGGTGCGCGTCCTCGTCCTTGGCGCGGCACTCGTTCTCGCCGGCTTTCTATTCCTTCTCCGCGCCGACCGCCTCGCCCTTCTCATCCCCTCGGTGACCATCCTCGGCATCGGCATCGGCATCACGAACCCCGCCCTCTCCGGTGTCGTCTCGCGCCGGACGTCGCCGGCCGAGCAGGGCGAGGTTCTCGGAGCCTTCCAGTCCATGGCCTCGCTCGGCCGGGTCGCCGGACCCTTCTGGGGGGCGGATGCCTTCCTTCGCTACGGGCCGGTCGGCCCCTTCGGCGCCGGCGCACTCCTCGAGGGAGCCGCCTTTGCCCTCTGCGTCACGCGGCTCGCCCGGGAAAGAAAGGAA
>JBLMYG010000193.1:0-7661 GCA_050258155.1 Acidithiobacillales bacterium | reverse complement strand
TGGGGCACCATCGACGTGACGTCGATGACGTGGGACGGCCGGGACCTGAGGAAGGGTTTCCGGTTCGAGAGCCCCGACGACGGAAACCCTGACGACCGGACGGTCCTTTCGGTCACCCTTCCTCGCCCCGCCGCCCCCGGCGAGACCATTTCCCTTGAAATTTCATGGGAAGCGAAGGCGCCAAAGCTCTTTGCCCGCGCCGGGTACGTCCGGGACTTCTACTTCGTCGGGCAGTGGTTCCCGAAGATCGGCGTCCTCGAGCCGAAGGGGCTGCGCCGGCGCCCCGACGTCGGCTGGAATTGCCACCAGTACCATGCGGACTCGGAGTTCTACGCGGACTGGGGCGACTACAGGGTGACGATCACGCTTCCCGACCGCTTCGTGGTCGGGTCGGCCGGCGAGAAGGTCTCCGAGAAGTCGTCGAACGGGATGAAGACCCTGACGTTCGTCCAGAAGTCGATCCACGACTTCGCCTGGACGGCGGACCCGCGCTACGTCGTCATGACCTCGCTCTTCGACCCGGCGAAAGACGTCCCGAAGGAAGAGATCGAGAGGGCCTCGAGGATCCTCGGCCGCTTGCCCGGGGAGCTGATGAAGGGCTTCCGCCCGGTGAAGCTCCTCTTCTACATTCAGCCCGACCACCTGAGCCAGTGGAGACGCTACGAGGTCGCCCAGAAGTGGGCCCTCGCCTGGCTCGGCCTCTGGGCCTTCCCCTACCCCTATGCGCAGATCTCGGTGATCGATCCGCCCGAGGACGGGGCAGGAGCCGCGGGAATGGAATACCAGACGATCTACACCGCCGGCACCACCGCCTGGCTGGGACGCTGGCCGCTGACCGGGATCCGCCTTCCCGAGGCCGTCGTCATCCACGAGTTCGGCCATGGCTACTGGTACGGCCTCATCGCGTCGAACGAGTTCGAGGAGAGCTGGATGGACGAGGGGATCGACTCCTTCACCGAAGCGGTGATGATGGATCGCCGGTACCGGTACCTCTACGAACTCCCCTTCCGCGTCGGCTTCACCGACGAGGAGACGCAGCGGACCTTCATCGCCGCGCCCGACTTCGACCCGATCGCCACGAAGGCCTGGCAGTTCAGCACGGACCGCTCGTACGCCCGTAACTCCTACGCGCGTCCGGCGGAGACCATCGAGCAGATCCGGCGCCTCGCCGGGGAGCGGAGCTTCTGGCCCGCTTTCCGGAGGTACGCAGAGCGATGGCGTTTCGATCATCCGACGACGGAGGACTTCCTCGACGAGATGCGGACTCTCGGCCTTCCGGATTTCGAGATGCTCGTTCGGAAGGCCTTCTACGGAACCGGCGGGGTCGACGTTCACGTTCTTCGCGCCGTGAGCGAGAGCCGCGACCGCTTCACGGGATATGACGACACCGGAAATCTCGTCGACGACGACCGGGGAAAGAAGCCGAGGGTGCCGGACGCGAAGGACGGCGGAGGGCCGTACCAGACGGTCGTCGTCGTCGGGCGAGAGGGGGATCTCCCGCTTCCCGTCGACGTTCTCCTCCAGTTCGAGAACGGAAAGACGTACCGGACGACCTGGGACGGGACCACGAAATGGGTTCGCCTCAAGACGGACTACGAATCGAAGCTCGCCGAGGTCGTCCTCGATCCGGACGGGAAGATCGTCCTCGACCGCGACCCGTTCAACAACGTCCGGACCGTCGGGATCGTGAGGGAGCCTTCCGCCTCCGCGAAGGTGCGGGCGTACGCCCTGCACCTCGTCGAGATCCTCCTCTCGAGCCTCTGGTGCCTGCCGTGAGGACCGAAGGACCTGTCGGCGGAGGAGTGCGCGCGGCGCTCGCGAATCCCCGCCTCGCCCTCGTCCTCTGGCTCGGAGTGGCCGTGCCGGCGGGCCTCGCCTGCGCGCCCCTCGGCCCGCTGGCGCGTCTTTTCGACCAGAGCCCGTTCCGCGAAGCGCTTCTCAAGGGTTGGGACTCGTGGGGAATCCTCTCCTGGTTCCTGCTGCACCGGGAGTCGTGGAACGTCTTCTTCCTTGCTGCGGCCGCGGCGCTCGCGGCGGGGCTCGTCCTCCAGTTCTTCCTGACAGGAGGAGTGCTCCGGACCCTGATGACGGGGGTTCCACGGCCTGTCTTCCGCCGTGTCGTGGCCGAGTCGGCGGCCCTCTTCAAGCCGTCCCTCTGGGCCGCCGCCCGTTACGTGGTCTCTCTCGTCTTCTGGGGAGGGCTCCTCGTCGCTGCTCCCGCGCGGCTCTTCTCGAAGCTGGCCGAACACCGGCCTCCCAACGGCTTCTGGACGAGCACCTGCGAGATCTGGCTCCTCGTGTTCGGCGTCCTCGTCTACTTTCTCGTTTCTCTCCGGTTCGACCTCGCCCGCATCGCGCTCGCGCGGGAGGAAGCGGCGAGCGCGCGAAGCGCCTACCGGATCGCCAGGAAGCGAATGTCGGGAGCGCGCGGCCGCGTCGTCTTCCTCGCTCTCTTCTGGACGGCGGCCGGGGTCGTCCTTCAACTGCTTTTCACCAACATCGGCGTCCGGATGAACCCGCACTCGGGCGCCGGAGTCTTCTGGCTCGTCGCCGTCCGCCAAATGGGCTTCGTCCTCTCGGCCATGGCCCGCGTCGGTTTCTGGGCCAGCCTCATCCGCTTCGACGAAATCCGCCGCGACGAGCTGGCCCCGCGCGTCCCCGCCCCCCTCCCCTGGGAGCTCCCGCCGGCGGAGGGAGCGCAAGCCTGAGATTCAGCGAGCTCGTGGAGCTCCCTGAGGCGAGAGGCACCCGCTTCAGCCGCTGCTCCGGCCGTTCGCCGTGGCGAGGTCGCTGACGAGGAGGTCGGCCAGGTAGGTCACCCGCTGCTTGATGGCGCGGCTCATCTCGTCCTCCGGGTGAATCCAGAACATCGTCGACCGGTGCCAGGTGCCGCCCCGGAAGATCGAGGCGTTTCGGAGGAGCTGGGCGGGCTGCTGGAGCCTCATGCTGACGTGGACGACCCAGTGACGGCTTCCGCGCGTCGACTCGGTCGACACGGCGTTCAGGAAGACGAGGAGCGTGGCGTCGGATGCGTCCATTGCCTTCGCCACCTCGACGCCCGACATCGAGAGCTGCATCTCGAGGACCTTCCCGAGGGCGCTTGCGGAGATTTCCGCCGAGGTCAGTTCGGGCGCCGTCTTGACCGATACGAGGAGCCGCCGGACCCCCTTGAGAAGCGCCTTCTCCTCGCCGTGGCCACTCGAATAGACGATGGCCGGCACGAGCAGCACCGCGGCGAGGATGAGAAGCTTCATTGTTGTACGAAGTCTAGCCCTCTTTCGGCAGGCCAGCGAATCGCGGCCGGTCCCCGGCTGGTCAGAGGCTGACGATGTACCCCTCCCGGAGGCAGCCCGCCGCCTCGTCCCACACCGGCGGCTCGCCCACGAGGCGCGCTCTTCCCGTCGCCCAGAGATACGCCGCGAACGCCGCGGCGGCCGCGTCGAGCTGGTCGTGAGTGACGTCCGTGGGATCGAGGGGGCGCCGGCTCTCCAGCTCGACCCCCTCGGATCGGAGGAGCTCCCACCGGACGCGCAGGCCCGCCTGCGTCTTCTTCGGAGGGAGTCGTCGCCCCTTCGCGAACCGGGCCCAGATGTCGGCCGGATAGATCTCCATCAGGACCGTATCGTCCTCCGGCGCTTCGCCGAGAAGCCCGAGGCCGGAGCGGCGGAGTGCGGCGAAGAGCTCTACGCTCCCCCTGAGAAAGCCTGCATACGGGCCCGTCCGCGGCGCAGCGTCGGGCGTCTTCCCCGCCGTCCCGAGGAGGCGCTCCGCCGTGCGGAGCCGGCGCCCCGGCCTCGCGAGCCCCTGCGGGCCGTCCAGCGCCAGAAGAAAGCCGTCCGCCGCCACCTCTTCCGGGACGAGGCCGCGCCCCTCCAGGTCGGGCGTCCACGTCGACAACCGGACCCTCCGCCACCGGTCCATGAGGGCCACGGTCGCGGGGCGCACCGTCTTCGCGCGGGGATCCGTCAGGTTCACGCCCATGAACCAGGGCCGGCTCGCGGGCGGGTGAGGACGCTCCTCGCGGGCCGGCTCGAAGGCCCGTCCCCTGGCCTGCAGCCGCTGGAGGCCGTCGTACGCCGCGTACTTGAAGCACTCCGCGTAGGTCGGGAAGTTGAAGACGGCCGCGATGAGGTCGTCGAGGCCGCCCCCTTTCATCATCAGCATCCCCGGAATGTGAACCAGCTCCGTCGCGCTGCCGCCGATGACGTGGGCCCCCAGGAGACGCTGGGATTCCGGGTCGAAGAGGATCTTCACGAATCCGTCCGGGTCGCCGGTGATCTGGCCGCGCGCGTTGTTCTCGTAGCGCGCCCGCCCCACCTCGTACGGCGTCTCCTTCTCGCGCAGCGCCTCCTCCGTCGCCCCGACCATCGAGATCTCCGGTACGGTGTAGACGCCGTACGGGATGAGATGGGAGACCTCCGTCTTGTAAGGGAATCCGAAGGCCCGGCAGACCGCGACACGTCCCTGCTCCATCGAGGTGGCGGCCAGCGCCGGGAAGCCGATGACGTCTCCGGCGGCGTAGATCGTCGGGACGTTCGTCCGGAAGGCTTCGTCGACGGGGATCCGCCCCCGGTCGTCGAAGGTCACGCCCGCCGCTTCGAGACCCAGCCCTTCCGTGTTCCCGCGGCGCCCCGCGGAGAAGAGGACCTTGTCGGCGGAAAGGACGCGCCCCGACGCGAGGGAGAGCCGGAGGCCGCTGCGCCGCCGGCCGGCGACCCTCCGGATCTCCTCCACGGCGTCTCCCATCAGGACGTCGGCGCCGAGCCGGCGCAGCGCGATGTCCAGGGCGGACGAGATCTCCCCGTCGAGGAACGGGAGGAGCCGGTCCCGCCCCTCGATGAGCGTCACCGCGGTTCCGAGCGCGGCGAAGATCGAGGCGTACTCGCACCCGATGACACCGCCGCCAACGACGGCGAGCGTGTCGGGAAGCCGGTCGAGGTTCAGGATCCGGTCCGAGTCGTCGACGTCCGGGTCGTCGAAGGTGATGCCGCGCGGCGGAAGGGGCGAGGAGCCGGTCGCCACGAGGCAGACGTCGAAGCTGAGCCGGTGCCGCTCGGCACCCGTGGCGTCGAAGACGCCGACCTCCCGCGCGGAGAGGAAGCGCGCGTTCCCTTCGAAGAGCACGACGGCGTGGCGGTCGAGGTTCCGGCGAATTTGACGGACCTGCCCGTCCGTGACGGTGCGCAGACGGCCCGTGAGGGTCCTGAGACTCTTCCTCCTGTCGAGGGTCAGCGTCATGCCGTAGAGCTCACGCCTCCGGAAGCCGGTAAGGTAGAGCGCCGACTCACGCAGCGTCTTCGACGGCAACGTCCCCGTGTGGACCGACGCCCCTCCCGGCTCGGGCATCCGCTCGATGAGCGCCACGCACTTGCCGAAATAGGCCGCCTGTGCCGCGCCCTTCTCCCCCGCGGGCCCCGAGCCGATGACGACGAGGTCGAAATGCTCCTGCTCCCCGGCCGTCCCTGCCATCGGAATCCCTCCGGCCAATCCTAGACCCCGAAGCGGGCTACCGGATCTCCGCGAGCGCCCTCTTCATTCGCGCCATCCCTTCCCGGAGCCGCTCCATCGAGGAGGCGAAGGAGATCCGGACGCAGCGGTCCTCGCCGAAAGCGGCGCCGGGGGTGACGGCGACGGCGGCCCGGTCGAGAAGGGCCTTCGCAAAGGCCATCGACCCGTCGAGGGCATGGCCGCACAGCGTCCCTCCATAGTGGGCCGAAACGTCCGGAAAGGCATAGAAGGCGCCCCCGGGAGGGGGACATGCGATCCCCGGAAGCTCCGCGAGGGCTCCGACCAGAAACTCGCGCCGCCTCGCGTACTCGCGGAGCATCACGCTCACGGCCTCCTCCTCTTCACGCGGATTCGTGAGCGCGGCCAGGGCGGCCCGCTGCGTGACGGTGCAGACGTTGGTGGTGGCGTGCGAGACGATCCGCCCCATGAGTCCGATCAGATCTTCGTGCCCGAGCGCGAAGCCGAGGCGCCAGCCGGTCAGGGCGTACGTCTTGGACATCGAGCCGCAGACCAGGACGGTCTCGGGGAACTCCGCCGCCAGCGCGGCTCCCGAAAGGTGGTTCCCCTCGAAGACGAGCCGTTCGTAACAGTCATCGAAAACGACGACCCATCCCCTTTTCGCCGCCAGGCGGACCACCCCTTCGATCTCGGCCGGCTCCATGACGGCGCCCGTCGGGTTGTTCGGCGAGTTGAGGATGACGCCGCGCGTCGAGGCGGTCGCCGTCTGCGCGACGTCCGCCGCCGTCAGCCTGAAGCCGTGCTCTGCTGCCGTCGGCACGAAGACGGGCCGGGCCCCCGCGAGCTTCACCATCTCGGGGAACGACACCCAGTAGGGGCGGGGAATCAGGACGTCGTCCCCTTCCTGGAAGAGGGCGAGACAGGCCGTGTGGAGTGCCTGCTTCCCACCGGCCGTCACGAGGACGTTCCGCGTCTGCCAGGGGGAACTCCAGTCCCGGCGGTACAGCTCCGCAATCGCTGCGCGGAGCTCCCAGATCCCCATCGCGTCGGTGTACTTCGTCTGGTTCGCCCGGATCGCGGCGACCGCGGCCTCCTTGATGAAGCCGGGGGTGTGGAAGTCGGGCTCGCCGGGGCCGAGGTCCACGACGTCCAGGCCTTTCTCGCGGAGCGCCGCCGCCGCCCGGAGCACTTCCAGCGTGCCCGAGACGGAGATCGAGGCCGCACGAGAGGAGAACCGGAAGCCCATCAGATCTTCGGCCCGGCCGCGACGACCTCTGCCGGGGTGTCCCCCTCGAACTTCCGGAAGTTCTCGATGAAGCGCGCCGCGAGCTGCCGGTACTTCGACAGGTACTGCCCTTTGTCGGCCCAGGCCTCGGCCGGTCTCAGGACGTGCTCCGGGACGCCGGGGCAGCTCAACGGGACGCAGAAGCCGAAGATCGGGTCGGCAGCGGACTCGACGCCCTTCAGCTTCCCTTCCAGCGCTGCGTTCAGGAGGCCCCGCGTATGGCGGATGCTGATCCGCTTCCCGACGCCGTACGCCCCGCCGACCCAGCCGGTATTGACGAGCCAGCAGTCGACGCCGTGCCGCTCGATCTTCCCGCGGAGCAGCCGGGCGTACGTGTACGGGGTGTGGACCATGAACGGCCCGCCGAAGCAGGCGCTGAAGGTGATCTCCGGCTCGCGGCCGAGACCGACCTCGGTTCCCGCGATCTTCGACGTGTAGCCCGAGATGAAATGGTAGAGGGCCTGGTCGGGGGTCAGCCGAGCGATCGGCGGCATGACGCCGGAGGCGTCGCAGGTCAGGAAGATGACGTTCTTCGGATGGCCGCCCATCCGGCTCGCCACGGCATTCTCGATGAAGTCGAGCGGGTAGGAGGCCCGGGTGTTCTCTGTCAGCCGGTCGTCGTCGAGGTCGACGAGGCGCGTGACCGGGTCGAAAACGACGTTCTCCAGGATCGTCCCGAACCGCCGGGTCGCGCCCCAGATCTGCGGCTCTGCCGTGGCCGAGAGCGCGATGACCTTGGCGTAACAGCCGTCCTCGAAGTTGAAGATCCCCTTGTCGCTCCATCCCGCCTCGTCGTCTCCGATGAGACCCCGCCTCGGGTCGGCCGAGAGCGTCGTCTTCCCTGTCCCGGAGAGGCCGAAGAAGAGGGCCGTGTCCCCCTCCTTTCCGACGTTGGCCGAGCAGTGCATCG
>JBLMYG010000192.1:0-7235 GCA_050258155.1 Acidithiobacillales bacterium | reverse complement strand
GTCGGGGCCGGCGGGCTCGCGCTGGCCGCCGCTCCCGGCGGGCGCGTCGTGGAAGGAGTCGCGGCCGGAGCGGGACCGGGCTTCTTCTCGGGCGGCCAGACGACGGGTGCGCCGAAGGTCCCGGAGATGGCAGCGCCCCGGATGCGGACGTCCTTGACGTTTCCCGCCCTGACCTGCGCCAGGAATGCGGTATACGGGATGTTCACCTCCGGCCGCGTGCGCGGAAGGAAGGTGAGCAGGTTCCAGATGAGGAGGGCCAGCAAGATCAGCCAGAGGACGCCTTTCGAAAGGCCGGGCCCCGATTCGGGATTCTTGTCGGGGAGAGGGGGCTTGGCAGCCATGGCTCAGCTCGAATTCCCTGGAACATTTTCATCATACTGCCGCCCTGTACTCCCGGAGCGGCCGCGGCGAAGGTGCCCTCGGGAAGCACGCGCCGGGGCGTCACTCTGCAGCGGCGGCGAAGGACGAGGTTCTCCTCCGGATCATCCGGGACGGGAACGAGGTCTTCGTCGTGATCTCGCCGGGAGACTGAAAGGTCCCGCGCAGGTCACGCCGGCCCGTCGGAGGCGGGCGCCGCACCGGGGGCTTCCTCGCGAGGGCCGAGGAGCTCCCGGAGCGCGGCGCTCTCCACGGTCTCGTCACGGAGCAGGGCGGCCGCGAGCGCCGCTTGGACTCCAGGACGATTGAGCAGGTGTCCGAGTACTTCATTTTCGGCCGGGCGCCCGGGCACCAGACGAACGACTTCGAGAGGAGCCTCGTGGGAGCGGGCCGGGACACCGGCGTCCCGACTCGGTGTGATACGAGTGAGATACTCGCCGACCGAGCGACGATGCGCCTTGCACACGGTACCCATCGGGTTCGCTTCCGCTCGGGGAAGGGGATCGATGGGGCGAGAGGCTCGTGAGTGCCGGGGAAGTGGCTCCGAAGTCCGATGTCGGCCTGAGAGTCATCGTCGGATACAAGCTCGTCAAGTCCGCCACCGAGGTTCTCGCCGGCATCTCGCTTCTTCTCCTACCGACCCGTGACATGGAGGCTGCGGTTCGGGACATTTCGATAGAAATCGGCGAGCACGCGACCGAGGCGTGGAGCCACGCGCTGGCCAGCCTTCTGGCACGAGCGACGACGCCGACGCACCTTGAGCTGATCGCCGCCGCACTCGTCTCCGACGGCTTTCTCTCCGCGGTGGAGGGCTGGACCCTCCGTCACCGTTATCGATGGGGGCGTTGGCTGGTCATCGTCGCGACCTCGGCGCTTCTCCCATTCGAGCTCGTCGAGCTGGCCCGACGACTCAGCCCAGTCCGGATCGTGACGCTTCTGGTCAACGTCGTGGTCGTCGTGTACCTGGTGACGCGAAAGACCACGAACGCGCCTGGGGCCGGGCACGATGGATGACGCGAGTCGACCGAGGGCCTTTCCCAGATCGGGTTTGTCTCCGGCCAGCGATTGACCGCCCGATGGGGAGTCGTTGCGTCTAGAATGGACCGTCGTCATGGGTGTGAAGGCGCTGCTGGTCTACCCCGAGCTTCCTCCGACGTACTGGAGCATGAAGTACGCCCTGCCGTTCCTGGGCAGGAAGGCGGTCATGCCGCCGCTCGGCCTGCTGACGGTGGCGTCGCTTCTCCCGCCGGACTGGGACGTGACCCTCGTGGACATGAACGTGGAGCGGCTGTCGGCCGGAGCGGTCTCGGCAGCCGACGTCGTTCTGACCTCGTCCATGCTCATCCAGAAGGAGTCGCTCGCCCGGGTCATCCGGCTCTGCAAGGAGCTGGGGAAGACGGTGGTGGCCGGCGGCCCGTACCCGACGAGCTGTCATGAATACATCCCGGGCGTCGACCACTTCGTCCTGAACGAAGCGGAGACGACGCTCCCGGCCTTCCTGGACGACTTCGCCCGGGGCCGGGCCGCGCGGATCTACTCCGACGAGGGGAGGCCCGACATCGGCCGGACGCCAGCCCCGCGCTTCGACCTGCTCCGGAGGAAGACCTACTCGACGATGGCCGTCCAGTACTCCCGGGGGTGTCCCCATTCGTGCGAGTTCTGCGACATCATCGAGCTCTTCGGGCAGAGACCGCGGACGAAGTCGCCGGACCAGTTCCTGGGCGAGCTGGACCGGCTCTACGAACGGGGATGGCGCGGCTCTCTCTTCGTCGTGGACGACAACTTCATCGGAAACGTCAAGGAGGTCCGGAAGCTGCTCCCCGCCGTCGCCTCGTGGCAGGAGGAGCGGAACTACCCGTTCAACCTCTTCACGGAGGCGACCCTCGGCCTCGCCTCGGATGACGCGCTGATGGACCAGATGGTCCGGGCCGGCTTCAACATGGTCTTTCTCGGGATCGAGACCCCCGACCGCTGCACGCTCGAGTCGGCGGGAAAGAGGCAGAACCTGAAATCGGACATGCTCTCGAGCGTCCGAAGGATCCAGGAAAAGGGGATGGAGGTCTCGGCGGGCTTCATCCTCGGGTTCGACACCGATCCGGACGACATCTTCGACCGGCAGATCCGCTTCATCCAGGACGCCGGGATTCCGACGGCGATGGTGAGCCTCCTGACGGCGCTCCCGAAGACGAAGCTCCACCAGCGCCTCCTGAACGAGGGGAGGCTTCGTGAGGGGACGACGGCCGGGAACAACACGCACGACCTGAGGCTCAGCTTCGTCCCCCGGATGGAGGCCGGGAAGCTCCTCGACGGCTACCGGAGAGTCCTCTCCGAGCTCTACGAGCCGCGCCGGTACTTCGACCGGTGCCTCGACCTGCTGAGATCGCTGAAGGTCCACAGGACGTCCAACCGGAGAATCAGGCTGACCGAGCTGAGGGCGTTCCTCCACTCGATGATCCGCCAGACCTTCTCTCGCTATTCGCTCTCCTACTGGAGGTTCCTCGTCCGGGGCGCGCTCGCGAAGCCCCGGATGCTGGCCGAGACGGTGACCATGGCGGTCAAAGGGCACCATTTCTTCAAGATGACGAGGAACATTCTCGAGGTGGACCGGATTCAACGAAACCTGGAGAGCTTCGCGCGGGCTATCGAAGAGAGGGCCCGCATCGCGTCCGGGGTGGATGTCAGGGAGAGGTTGGCCGAGCTGAAGGCCTACCGGGACCGCGTCATCGCCCGGAAGAACGCCCGCCTCCGCCGGCTCGACGCCGACTTCCGGGTCCACGCGGAGGAGGCCGTGGCCCGCTTCAAGGCGACGACCGACGACCTTCTCGCCCGCATCGTGGCGGAGTGAGATCGATCCGGCGCCGGGCGGAGACTCGGGAGTTCAGCCCCTCTCGCTGTCGAGCGCCCGCTGAATGGTGGCGATGCTCTCGCCGTCGTCCGCAGGGCCGTACATCCGGGACATCCCCGTGCAGCCGAGAGCGAGAGGAAAGACGGCGGGTCCGGCGGAGCCGAGCCGGCGGAGAGGGGGCGCCATTCGGCCCGAAACGAGGGCCCCCGGCCGGACTTGGCAAGAGCGGTCCGCCGGGTGAGAATGCTTCTCGATTCGCGAAGGGGAGGGACCATGAACTCGCGCGACTATTTCGTCCAATGCTTCAAGGCCGAGGTGCCGAGGTTCCTGCGCGTCTTCCAGGCCGTTCCACCGGGCCAGCTCTCGTACAAGCCCCACCCCAGGTCCCGGTCCGCGGGCGACCTCGTCTGGCTCCTCGCCGCCGAGCTCCACGACGCCTGCGAGCTCGTGGACCGGGGGGACGTCGAGTACAAGGACGTCCCCGCGCCGGCGACGCTTGCAGAGTCCGTAGCCGCCTACGAGCGAAACGCCGCCGAGCTGGAGAAGAAGCTCCCCAGGCTGGACGACGCGGCCTGGGGAAAGAACGCCAGGTTCCTCGTGGACGGGAACGTCGCCTGGGAGACGACCCTGGGCGACATGCTCTGGGGATTCCTCTTCGACGCGATCCACCACAGGGGCCAGCTCTCGGTCTACCTTCGGCCGATGGGAGCGAAGGTCCCCGCCATTTACGGTCCCTCGGCGGACGACCAGGGGATGTAGAGCGCGCTTCTTGAATGCTTTTCTGGGAGGCGACCATGAGTGTGAGTCGGATCAGCGCAGCGCGGAGGCGGGGCAGCGTCCCGGCCATCCTTCTCGCAGTCGTCTCGGTGCTCGTCTGCAGTTCCGCTGACGCCGAGACGCACGCGATCGATCTCCAGAGGTCATCGCTCACCGTGCACGTCTTCAAGTCGGGCCTCCTGTCGGCCTTCGCCGACAACCACGTGATCCATGCGCCGGTCTCCTCGGGATCCGTGGAGGAAGGCTCACCGCCGGGCGTGGAGGTCACCGTGGACGCACGCCGGATGAAGGTCCTCGACCCGGAGCTCGCGCCGGCGAAGCGGGACGAGGTCCAGCAGCGGATGCTGGGGCCGGAGGTGCTCGACGTCTCCCGGTTCCCCGAGATCCGCTTCCGCTCGACGGCGGTGAAGCCGCTCGCCGCGGGACGGTGGCGCGTCGAAGGTCTCCTCGCGCTTCACGGCGTGAGCGCGCCCGTGTCGTTCGAGGTGACGGAGGAGAAGGGGGAGTTTCGCGGCTCGGCCACGTTCGCCCAGAGGACGTTCGGGATCGAGCCGATCACCATTGCAGCCGGCACGGTGAAGGTGAAGGACGAGGTGAAGGTCGACTTCGACATCGCGACTCTTCCGAGCGCCGGACACTAGGCGAGCCGTCTCGGGAACCGGTCGTCAGAAAAGGCGATACTTCAGCAGCCCCCGGACGTTGAAGAGACCGTCGTTCTGCGTCTCCTGCGAGGGCGGCCGGACGACACCGAGAGGGCTGTAGAACAGTTCGAGGGCGACCGAGAGCCGCTCGCAGAGGTTCAGGCTCGCGCCGCCGGCCACCCAGCCCGTCCAGCCATGCGTGATGAGGAGGGTGTTGTCGGGCACGCCGCCCGTCACCGCGTGGGTCTGGAACTGAACGTCGTTGTAGGTCCCGCCCCCCGCAAGGTGCAGGGTGACCCTGTCGCCGAGCTTCAGGCCGGCGGTGATGGCGGCCCCGACGTTGTTCAGGGTGGCGATGTCGTTCGACGTCGCGTTGCAATCGTAAGGGTTGCCCGGGGAGCCGGGCGGCTGGGACGCGACATCCGCCGGACAGGTGAAATCCCCTTCCGAGTGGCCAATCTGGCCGTAGACACGAAGACCGAGCGACCAGGGTTCCTTCTCGAAAAACGGCCGCTGGAGGGCCATGTCAAGGAGGTTGGACTTCGATCCGTTGATCTCGATGGGCGGCACCCACCCCACCTCGGCCGAAAAGCCGGCGGGGAGCCCCACGAGGAGCCTCGGCCTGCCGAAGATCGGCGTCCTGTTCAGGTCCTCGACCTTCGTCCCTTCGAAGCCCACCCGGCGCTGGCTCTCGCTCAGATACGGGACCCAGCCGGCCTCGAAGCTAACGTCGATCGAGCCCAGTTTCTTCAGCTCCGGCGGTCCGAGGGGGGTGAACGTGGAAACCGCGGTGAAGTACTTGAGGGCCCATGCCTCGGGCCGGTCGAAGTCGATGTGCTCCACCGGCTGCGCGGCCGCTCTCGAAGCCGCGAGGAGGACCAGGGTGACCGCGATCGCTCGTGCGGCCCGGGTGGTGGGCTTTTTCGACGACGTGTCCATGCCGTACGGCCTCCTTCAACAAACGAGCCTCATGAGCCCGACACTTTCTGCGGGGTGAGCGTTATCAGGACGTTCGCCCCCCAGCTGTCCTCGCGAGGCATTCATATCAGATCTCAACAGGAAGACGCAGCGGAGTTGACGCCCCCTTCGGAGCCTCAGTAGATCGGGAGGCTCGGGTCGACGTCCCGCGCCCAGGCCACGATTCCCCCGCGCAGGTTGTGAACGCGGGTGAAGCCGGCCTGCTTCAGAAGCTCCACGGCCTTCGCCGAGCGGGACCCCACCTTGCAATGGAGGACCTGCGTCTTCGTCTGGTCGAGCTCGTGGAAGTGCTCCGGAAGGCTGTTCAAAGGGATGAGCCAGGTCCCCTCGATCCGGCAGATGGCCGCCTCGTACGGTTCCCTCACGTCGATCAGCTGCAGATCCTCTCCCCGGTCGAGGCGGGCCTTCACCTCCACGGCCGTGAGGTCGGCCTCCGAGAAGGCCATTTCCTCCTCTCCACGGGAGAGCCCGCAGAACTCCTCGTAGTCGACCAGCTCGTGGATCGTCCGGTCCTCGCCGCAGAGGGGGCAGGCGGGATCGCGCCGGAGCCTGACCTCGCCGAACTTCATCTCCAGCGCCTCGTACATCAGAAGCCTCCCCACGAGCAGCCGTCCCTTTCCGAGCAGGATCTTCATCGCCTCGGTGGCCTGGATGCAGCCGATGACCCCCGGCAGGACGCCGAGCACTCCCCCCTCGGCGCAGCTCGGCACGAGGTCCGGAGGAGGGGGCGACGGGTACAGGCACCGGTAGCAGGGCCCCTTCTCCGGCCAGAAGACGCTCGCCTGTCCCTCGAAGCGGAAGATGGAGCCGTAGACGTTCGGCTTTCCGAGGAGGAAGCAGGCGTCGTTGGTCAGGTAGCGGGTGGCGAAATTGTCGGTCCCGTCCACGACGACGTCGTAGCCCTCGAAGATGCGGAAGGCGTTCTCGCTCGTCAGCCTCTCCTCGTAGGGGACGACCTCCACGTGGGGGTTGAGGGCGCCGAGCCGCGCCACGGCGCTTTCCAGCTTCGGCTTCCCGACCCACGTCGTGTCGTGGAGGATCTGGCGCTGCAGGTTCGTCACGTCCACGACGTCGAAGTCGACGAGGCCGATCGTCCCGACGCCGGCCGCTGCCAGGTAGAGGGCCGCCGGCGAGCCGAGGCCTCCTGCGCCCACCAGCAGCACCCGGCCGCCCTTCAGCCGGCGCTGGCCCTCGATGGTGACGTCGGGGAGGATCAGGTGGCGGGAATAGCGGAGCACCTCCTCGCGCGAAAGCGGCGCGCCGGAGCCTCCCGCGATGGCGGGGACGATGGTGACGGTGTCACCGTCGGAGAGTGGGGTCGAGACCCCGTTCAGGAAGCGGATGTCGTCGCCGTTGACGAAGACGTTCACGAAGCTCCGGATCTGGCCGTCCTCTGAAAGGATCTGGCTTCGGTGGGGTGGGTGGTGGTGGAACAGCTCCTCGAGCGCCGTGGAGACGGCGGCGGCCGAAACCGGCACGGCCGGCCGGTCGGCCGTGAATCGCCGGAGCGGGGTCGGTATGCGGACTCGAATCGCCATCAGGGGCCTCCATGGTCTGTCGTGGGAGCGGGATCGCCCGGGCGGACAGTCCCGGTTCTCCCGAAGATCTCGATCTCT
>JBLMYG010000191.1:0-3491 GCA_050258155.1 Acidithiobacillales bacterium | reverse complement strand
TCCGGAGGCCGAACCGGTGCGCTTCGTCGCGGGCGCGCTGGAGAAGCTTGAGAGCCGGACTCCGCCGGGGCAGGACGAGGGGAGCCGAGCGCCCCGGGACGAAGACCTCCTCTTCCCTCTTCGCGAGGGCGGCCGCTGGCACACTCCTGCCGAGGCGGTCGAGCGCCGAGAGCGCCGCGGACAGTTGCCCTTTCCCCCCGTCGATCAGAAGAAGGTCGGGGAGCGGCGCCCCCTCGTCGCTGGCCCGCCCGTAACGCCGCGTCACAGCCTCCGTGATGGAGGCGAAGTCGTCGGGGCCCGGCGTCTCGATCCGGAAGAGGCGGTACTCCTCCTTGGCCGGCTCGCCGTCGCGAAAGACGACGCAGGAGGCGTACGTCTCCGCGCCCTGGAGGTGGGAGACGTCGAAGCAGTCGATCCGGGCGGGGCGGCGGTCGAGGTCGAGCGCCTTGGCGAGCGCAAGCGTCGCTTTCTCGCCCCGCTCCCGGAGGCGGCGGAACCGCCGGAGGTGGTTCTGCCGCGCATTGTCGCGCGCGATCTGCACCCGCTCGAAGGCGGCGCCGCGCCGCGGGGTCCTGATCGTGACGCGGGTCTCCCGCCGTGACGAGAGCCAGCTCTCGACCGGCACCAGCGCGTCCTCCGGGACCTCCACGGGGAGATGAACCTCGCGCGGCAGGAAGGTACCGGCCCCACCGGAGGCCGGGGCGCCGTCGGCCACCGTGTCGTAGTACTGCGAGAGAAGCGAGACCCAGAACTCCTCGGGGTCGACGTCACCGATCCCTTCGAAGTAATACTCGCGGGTGTCGAGGACCGTCCCGCCGCGGACGAAGAGGAGCGAGACCGCGAGGTTGCCGCCGTCCAGGAACTCCCCGAAGACGTCGACGTCCTCGCCGGCGAGCGACTGTGCGCGCTGCTTCTCCGCCAGCTCCTCGACCGTCCGCAGGCAATCGCGGTAGGCCGCCGCCATCTCGAAGTTCTCCGCCTCGGCGGCGGCGTTCATCCTCGCCTCGAGGCGGAGCTTCAGCTCCTCGTTCTTTCCAGAAAGGAAGAGGAGAACGTCCTTCACGGCCTCGTCGTACGCCGCTTTCGTCGTGAGGCCCGCCACGCACGGGCCGAGGCAGGCGTGCATGTCGTAGTAGAGACAGGGGCGCGGGAGCTTTCCGTCGATCTCGATCCGGCAGGTCCGGATCTGGAACATCCTCTGGATCATCCGCATCGCGCCGCGGCAGGTCCCCGCGGGGACGAAGGGGCCGTAATAGGAATGGCCGTCCTTCAGGACGCGCCGCGTCACGTGGGCGCGCGGCCAAGTCTCCCCCGTCGTCACCTTGATGTAGGGATAGGTCTTGTCGTCCCTCAGGACGACGTTGTAACGCGGCTTGTGGCGCTTGATGAAGGCGTTCTCGAGAACGAGCGCCTCGCTCTCCGACGAGGCGACGACGGTGTCGATGGTCGCGAACTCGGCGAGGAGGGCCTCGGTCTTGGGGTGCTTCGTCCCCGGAGCGAAGTACGATGCCAGCCGCCTGCGGATCGATTTTCCCTTTCCGACGTAGAGGGCCTTGCCCTTGGGATCACGCCAGATGTAGATACCCGGCTGGTCGGGGTAGACGGAAAGGTCCGGAAGGATGCCCACGATGCGATTCTACGGAGGCCGGCCGTCCCGGGCCGAGCCGCAGGAACGCCGTCAGGCGCCTCGCGGCGCGACGGCACCCGGACGGATGATCGGGGAGTGACGGTCCGCCTGCTTCTGGCGCTCGTGCTCCTCCCGTCCGCCGTGCGGGCGGCCGACGACGAGCTCTGGCCGCTCGGCAGGAAGAGCATTTCGGTGGCCTTCATGGCAGGCCAGACCTTCACCCATTCGCCCGGCGGCTTTTCGGAAACGGTCGTTCCGGACCTCGAGGCCGGCCGGTTCGTTTCGGCGCGGCTCGAGCTGGGGATCGAGCTGCACCCCCTCCTCTGGATCGGCCAGCCGCAGACGCCCGATGGAACGGGGCACAAGGACGTCCTGGCCGTCGCGGCCGACGGCATCCTGCGGTGGTATCCCGCGCCTCTCGGACCGAAGATCGCCCCTTATGGCGAGATTGCCCTGGGCCTGTGCGGCTCGCCCGACCGGATCCCGGCGGCCGGAACGCGGGTCAATTTCCTCGTTCAGGCCGGGGCCGGGCTGGTCCTGAGGACGGGTAAGCGGTGGTCGACCGTCGTGGGGTGGCGCTGGGTCCACATCTCGAACGGGAACTTCGGCGAGAGCAATCCCGGGGTGAACTTCTCGGTCCTTCTGTTGGGGGGACGGCTCTTCTTCCCCTGAGCAGGGCCCGCTCAGAGCACCTTCCCGATCCCCTTCGCCAGCGTCGACATCTTCACGTATCCGAAGAAGCGGCCGCTCCCCATCAAGCCGAGCGCCTCGGGGATCTTCGTCCGCGGGTCCTTCGCGTAGAGGGTGCCGAAGGCGCGGCGGGTGAACTTCTGGAAAGCGCCGTCGTACGGGTACCACCAGGGCATCGCAGGGGAGGACCCCATGTCGAGGCTGACGTGCTTGACGTTCACCAGCTCGTAGAGGCCGTAGATGGCATGGCTCCGCCCGATCCCGGACTTCTTGATGCCGCCCCAGCTCGCCGTCGGCTCGCCGAAGGAGAAAAGGTGGTCGTTGATGGTGACGGTGCCGGCGGCCAGCTCCGCGGCGAGGCGCTCGGCGGTCCGGCGCGAGCGCGTCCAGCCGGAGGCGGTCAGGCCGAAGTCGGAGTCGTTCGCGAGGGCGATCGCCTCGTCGAGCGTCTCCACGGCCATGACGGGGAGGGTGGGGCCGAACGTCTCCTCGCGCATTCCCCTCATTCCGTGATGGACGTTCGTGAGGACCGTCGGCGGGAACCAGAAGCCCTTCGCCGACGGGCGCTCGCCCCCGTGGAGGATCCTGGCTCCCTTCGCGACGGCGTCGGCCACGTGCTCCTCGACCAGCGCGCGCTGCTCCGGCGTCGTCATCGGCCCCATGTCGGTCGCCTCGGAGGTCGGGTCTCCGACGCGGAGCGCCTTGGTCCGGGCCACGACGTTCGCCAGGAACTCCTCGGCAACGCTCCTCACGACGTAGACCCGCTCCACGGAGCCGCACGCCTGGCCCGAGTTCATGAAGGCGGCCCAGACGATACCGGCCGCAGCGCGGTCGAGGTCCGCGTCGGCCGTCACGATCGTGGGGTCTTTCCCGCCGAGCTCGAGGACGGAGCCGGTGAGGTTCGCCGAGGCGGTCCGAAGGACGTGGCGTCCCGTTTCCACCGACCCGGTGAAGAGGATCTTGGCCACGCCCGGGTGCCCGACGAGGTGATCGGTGTCGGCCCCGCCGGCGGTCACGACGTTCACGACGCCCGGCGGAAGGCCCGCGCGCCGGCAGAGGTCTCCGATGAGAATTCCCGTCAGGGCCGCCGCGGAAGCCGGCTTCAGGACGACGGTGTTGCCCCCCGCAAGGCAGGCCGCGATCTCGACCATCGGGATGGCGAAGGGGAAATTCC
>JBLMYG010000190.1:0-11066 GCA_050258155.1 Acidithiobacillales bacterium | reverse complement strand
GAGCCGCGTCGCCCGGATGAACATTCCCGAGACGTGTGGTCAGTGTCACGCGAAGATCCTGACGCAGTTCGAGACGGGGGTTCACTACAGGGCGCTGAGGAGCGGGGACCCGCGAGCGCCGGTCTGCATCGACTGTCATTCCGCCCATGGAATCAAGACGCCCGAAACGGTCGCCTGGAAGGTCGGCGTCATCAAGGAATGCGGCACGTGCCACGTCGACCTGATCGAGACCTACCGGGACACCTACCACGGGCAGGTCACCGAGCTCGGGTTCGCCCGCGTGGCGACCTGCGCCGACTGCCACGGCGCGCACGCCATCTATTCCCCGTCGAACCCGGCTTCGACCGTGTCCCGGCAGAACGTCCTCTCGACCTGCCGCAAGTGCCATCCGTCGGCGACGGCGAAATTCGTCGAGTACGACCCGCACGCCAACGAGAAGAACCGGGCCCGGAACCCCCTTCTCTTCTACACGGCCCGGTTCATGAAGTGGCTGCTCGTCGGCGTCTTCTCCTTCTTCGGCGTCCACACGCTCCTCTGGCTTCCCCGCTCCTGGAAGGCACGCCGGGAGCACGGACATCCGTACCGGTGAGCGTCAGGCAGGACGAGACGATGGCGAACGTTCCCGCAAATGGCCGGCCCGAGGAGGTCTACTACCGCCGCTTCACACGGACCGACCGGGTGATGCACGCCCTCCTGTTCACGAGCTTCCTCGGGCTCTCGCTGACCGGCCTACCGCTCCTCTTCTCGGACCGGGCCTGGGCCCAGGGCTTCGCGCAGGCGATCGGCGTCCGGACGGCCGGAAACATCCACCGCTTCTTCGCGGTCATCCTGATCGGGACCTTCGTCTGGCACGTCGCCCGGATCGTGGAGCGGCTCTTCCTGCGGAGGGATTTCGGCATCCTCTGGGGGCCCGATTCCCTCGTCCCCCAGCCGCGCGACGTGAGGGAGTTCGTCGGCCACATGAGATGGTTCCTCCACCTCGGGCCCCGGCCCGAGTTCGACCACTTCGCCTACTGGCAGAAGTTCGACTACTGGGCCGTCTTCTGGGGCATGGGCGTCATCGGCGGCTCGGGGCTCATGCTCTGGTTCCCGACGTTCTTCGCCAGGATCCTCCCCGGCTGGGTGTTCAACATCGCCACGGTCATTCACGGGGAGGAAGCGCTGCTCGCGGTCATCTTCATCTTCACGGTCCACTTCTTCAACGAGAACATCCGGCCGGAGAAGTTCCCGATGGACGAGGTGATGTTCACGGGACGCGTGTCGGCCGAGGAGCTGAGGCTCGAGCGCCCGGGCGAGTGGAAGCGGCTCCAGAATGAAGGGTCGCTCGACGGGCTCCGCGTGCCGCCCGCCTCCCGGAGGCTGCACGTCGCGGGCCGGATCATCGGGGCCGCTGCCATCAGCCTCGGGCTCGTTCTGGTCACCCTGACGATCTTCTCGCTGACCCGGTAGGATGCAGACGGTTCCGGGGAGGAGGCAGCTCGAATGGCCATTCGTCTGAGGGATGTTCTCGCCGGCTGGGTGCGGCCCGCCGTCTATCTCGGCCACAACAAGATCACGGCCTCTGGCGCCATCCTGACGACGAGTACGGCGCTCACCCTGATCGCCGTCTGGATCTACGAGTCGGTCCGCGGGACGGGAGCCATTCATCCGTACAGCGGCCTCCTCTTCTTTCTTCTCCTCCCCGGCGTCCTCGTCGTCGGCCTCGTCCTGATCCCGCTCGGCGTCTGGCTCAAGTGGCGATACCTCCGGCGAAAGCATGAGCTCCCCGTCGAGTACCCCCAGATCGACCTGAAGAACCCGATCCTCCAGCGCGGGCTCCTCCTCGTTGCGGCTTTGACCCTCGTCAACGTCCTTCTGATGGGTGTCGCCAGCTACAAGGGGGTCGAGTACATGGACTCGCAGAAGTTCTGCGGCCAGACCTGCCACAGCGTGATGGACCCCGAGTTCGTCGCCTACCAGAACTCCCCCCACTCCCGCGTCGAGTGCGTCAGCTGCCACATCGGACCCGGAGCCTCCTGGTTCGTGAAGTCCAAGCTTTCCGGCGTCCGGCAGGTCTTCGCCGTGGCGTTTCGCACGTACGACCGGCCGATCCCGTACCCTGTCAGGGAGCTCCGGCCCGCCCAGGAGACCTGCGAGCAGTGTCACTGGCCGCAGCGGTTCTCCGGCGACAAGTTCATCGTCCGGAGGAGGTACGGCGACGACGAGAAGAACACGCAGATGACGACGATTCTCGTCATGAAGCTCGGCGGCCGTCTCTCCTCCGGCACGATCGGCATCCACGGCCGCCACATCGACGACAGGGACCAGCGGATCATCTACGTCTCCACCGACGTCCACCGGCAGGTCATCGCGGACGTCTCGTACAGGGAGCCGGACGGGAGGATCGTCGACTACAGGGCGACGGACCAGAAGGCGGCCCCCGGCCGGACCGAGCCCGCTGAACGGCGGCGGATGGACTGCGTCGACTGCCACAACCGCCCGACGCACACCTTCGAGATGCCGCCCAAGGCCGTGGACCTCCGGATCGACCGGGGACTCATCAGCCGGGACCTGCCGTTCGTCAAGAAGAGGTCGGTCGAGATCCTCAAGGCTGCGGCGGAGCTCCCCTCGCAGAGCGCCGGCGCTGCGAAGATCGTGGCCGACCTGACCGACTTCTACCGGACGCAGTACCCCGACGTCTATCGGGACCGGAGAGCCGACGTCGAGGCGGCGGCCGCCGCCGTCCGGGACATCTATCTGCGGAATGTCTTTCCCCAGATGAAGATCACCTGGGGGACCTACCCCAACAACATCGGGCACGACGACTTTCCCGGCTGCTTTCGCTGCCACGACGGAAACCACGTGACGGCCGAGGGGAAGGCGATCGCGGCCGACTGTGACGCCTGCCACAACATCCTCGCGCAGGACGAGACGGACCCGAAGGTCCTCGCCCAGTTCGGAATCGGCCCGGGCCCGCAGTGGTGACGCGCTCCGCCGGCCTGCCCGACGAGCGCAACTGAGGAAAGCCGTTCGGAAATTCCTACAGGCGGCGGCTGCTCAAGCAGCCGCCGATAGCAGAAAATCTGCCCCTCGGCTCGCGAAGCGAGCTGCAGAATGTCTCGGTTGTGGTCTTGTCTTCGAGGTCAGCCGGGGTACGACTAGATCCAGCCGCGGCGGAAGGCGACCGCAATGGCCTCGACCTGGCTGTGGACCTCGAGCTTCCGGAGGATGTTCTGGATGTGGTTCCGGACGGTCGCGTGGGAGAGGTTCAGCTTCGCGGCGATGTTCAGCGCCGCGTAGCCGTTGGAGAGAAGCACGACGATCTCGCGCTCGCGGGCCGTCAGCGGCGTGACCGAGATGACGGGGTCCGGCTTCGCCAATGCGCCGCCGGGTCGGGCGGCGCTACGGAGGGAGACGACGAGACGCTCGACCTCGGCCGGGTCGCTTCTCTCGACGAGGTGCATGATGCAGTTGACCGACTTCCCTCCCGCCGGGAGGGGAACGACGCGGACCTTGACCTTCTGCGTTCCGCCGCGCTTCCGGGCCACCTCCATCAGGAAGGGCTGGACCTCGACCCCCTCGACGGCCGCCCGGAAGATGGCGCACTCACGCCCGCAATAGAGATTACCGAAGGGGTCTCGCCCGGCGAGGACGGAGAAGCAGGTCTTTCCGAGGACGTCGTCCGCCGTCCAGCCGAAGAGCTTCTCGGCCGCTTCGTTCCAGTAGATGATCTTCTCGTTGCGGTCCATCGCGAAGGCCGCCGTCTCCGATCCCGCGACGAGATCGAGAGCATCCTCCGTGGGCAACTCGACCATGGCCATGAAGGCCTATTCTAACCACGGATTTCCATGATCAACCTGCTTCAATCGGTATCGGGCGGGCGGGAACCCGTCAGGCGATGAAAGCCGTCGCCCGCGACGTCACCGGGCGTCCTCAAAGGGCCGGTCGGCCTCGGAGGCGACGACCCGATGGTCACTTCTTCCGCGTGTAGAGGATCTCGAGCATCTTGAACTTCTTGCCGTCAGGGCCGGTCCTCCACATCTCCATCCTGTGCGTGTCGGCGTCGACGATGATGGTCTTTTCCTCGACCTTCGTCCTCTTCCCCGTGACGGGATCGTCCATCATCGACGCGGCACGGAAGACCTTGCCGGTCTTGTCGCAGGAGCCGGTGCTGATCATCTGGCCGGTCCCCATGTTATCGATCCAGAAGCTCTCGTACTTCTTCTTGAAGTTGTCGTAGCCGGTATAGCCGATCCCGCTGAACGGCTTCCCCATCATGGTTCCGTCGTACTTCTGCTCGAGGTACCTGTCCCCGAGGACCCACGTGTTCACGGCAGTGCCCTCGGTCTCCTCGGGCGGCTGGCCCGGGGCCATCCAGCTCTTGACCTTGGCGGTCCAGGTCCCGACCAGGGCGTCCAGCTTCCTGTGCGCCTCGCCCGGGGTGGCATATGCCTCCCACTTCTTCATCATCTCTTCCTGGGAGGGCATCGCGGTGGCCTTTGCCGAGGGCTTCTCGCCCGCCGGAGGAGCCTTTGGCTTCTCGTCCGCCGAGGCGGCGCCGGCAAACGCGACGGCAGCGGCGATCGCGAGAATCAGGGAGATCGGGAGTCTGTTTCGGCTCACGGGGCCTCCTTATCCATTGAAATGCGACATATTCTCAGAATACGTCCTGGGACCCTCGCGGGTTTCGGCCTCGGCCCGTCACCTCAGCAGCTTCGCGGTGAGACGGATCTCGGCCCCCGTGAAGAGGTTCGAGATGGGGCACCCTTTCTTTGCCGCTTCGGCCTGATCCCGGAACGTCCTTTCGTCGATCCCCGGGACGACCGCCTCGGTCGAAAGCTCGATGAGGGGGATGCGGAAGCCTTCCGGCTTCTTCTCGAGGTGCACCTTCGCCGAGGTGGAGACGCGCGTTGGGGAATAGCCGGCCGAGGCGAGGCCGTGCGAAAGCGCCATCGAGAAGCAGCCGGCGTGGGCCGCCGCCGCGAGCTCCTCCGGGTTCGTGCCGGCTCCCTCCTCGAAGCGCGACTGGAACGAGTAGCTTCCCTCGTACGCCCCGCTTCCGAGCTTCATCTTCCCTTTTCCGCTTTTCAGATCGCCCTCCCAGACGGCGGACGATGTTCTCGTCGGCATGTCGCTCTCCTTTCGCCCTTCTTTCCTCGCGGGCGGGGCCCGCGCAAACGATTATGCCCTCCCGATGAACAGGAGGATCGTGATGCCGAATCCTATGACGACGACGGCGATCCGGGCCTTTTCCTTCCCGATCCGCCGCGCGAAATGTGCGCCGGCCCAGCCACCCAGGCTCGCCCCGCCCATCATGACGAGCGCCACCGGCCAGACGACCGCTCCGCGCACGATGAAGTACGCGGCGGCCACGCTGTTGATGCAGATCCCGAAGAAGTTCTTGAGGCCGTTCATCGCGTGGATGTCGGAGAGGCCGAGGAATCCGAGGATGACGAGCATCAGGATCCCGATGCCCGCGCCGAAATATCCCCCGTAGACCGCCACGCCGAGCTGCAGGGCCCATGCCGCCGCCCAGCGAGAGAGGGGCGGCGCCTCGCGGCCGGCCGTCTCTCCCGACCGGCGCGACGCGACGACCTGGAAGAGGAAAAGGAGGGTCGCGAAGAGGACGAGATACGGTGCGAGCCGGGCGAAGGTCCGCTCGGGCGTCAGGAGCAGGAGGACCGAGCCGAGCGCGCCACCCACGAGGCTCGGAACGAGAAGCGTCTTGAGCCAGTGCCGGTGTGTCCCCACCTCGCGGCGGTATCCCGCGAGGCTCGTGGCCGCGCCGGGAAGCAGCGCCACCGTGGAGGTCGCGTTCGCCTGGATCGAAGGCATGCCGAGGAAGACGAGCGTCGGAAAGGTCACCAGGGTTCCGCCGCCGGCCAGCGCGTTCATGATTCCGCCGGCGGCCGAGGCGGCAAGAAGGGCGCCGACGTGCCCCGCCGTCAACGGGCCGCCCCGAGGCCGCGGCCGGTGAGAGCGTAAACGGCAAAGGTTCCGAGCCAGTGCCCCCCTTCGTAGGGTGCGCCGGAGATGGCGGCGAGGCCCGCGTCGAGATGACGCCGGGCCGCGCCCTTCAGCGACGGCCTGCGCGGATCGCCGGCGGGGAGACCCGACGCGATCCCCTCGAGCATCCAGGCGCGGCTCAGGTTCAGGCCGTCGAGGTGAGCCAGCTTTCCGTCGGCCGCATCGGTCGTGACGCCCGGTTTCAGCCAGTCGCCACCGCCGTCCCGTGGAATACCGGGAAGGAAGGATCCGAGCCACGTCTCGAACCTCGCCGGAGGAAGCACCCGCCGCATCAGGTCGGCCTCGGCGAGACACGGAGAGAGGAAATCCTGTCCCGACGGCTCGTACCCGATGGGACAGCCGGCGTCGGCCCCGTAAAGCTCCAGGATCCGCCGTGACAGTATCGCCGACTTCTCGGTCTCGCCCGCGCTGCGCGCCCAGTCGAGAACGAGGCCGAAGGCGAAGGCGGTCTGGGCGTGCTCCCCCTCCCGGATCGGATACCGGAGCTTGGGGATCCAGGCGAAGAGCCGGGCGGCGGCGGCCTGCTCCAGAGGCCGGAGATTCGTCGACCACGCAGCGGCCTCTTGGTCGTGCCACGCCCGAAGCTCGGCCGCGAGCTGGAGGAGCCACGCTAGGCCGTACGGCCGCTCGAAGGTGGCCCTCCCCTTGCCGTTCAGGTAGGCCACCTCGCCGGCAATGTTCGCCGCCGTCAGGCTTCTCGCGAGGGCTTCGCGGGCCCCAGCCGCCAGCGGCGCGTCCGGGTGGAGCCGGGCGAGACGTGCGAGAAGCCAGTGTCCGTGGACGGAGGAATGCCAGTCGTAGCAGCCGTAGAAAGCCGGCGTCAGCCTTCGCGGCGGGAGGGCGTCGTCGTCCCCGTTCAGGACGTGAGCGATCTTGTTCGGGTACTCGCGGTGCACGCAGTCGAGGGCGAGCTGCGCGTACCGGAGCGCCACGCGGACCTCGGGGGCAGGCTCGCCGGGAGGCGGCGAGCCGGATGCCCCGAGGGCGGGAATGCCAAATGCGGTCACCGTCAGCGAGAAGAGGATGAAGCGGCGTGTCATGCGGCCATTATGAGGGCCGCCTGTCAATGCTCCGGGCTTCCCTCCGGCTTCTTTTCCGGCTTCTTCTCCGGCTTCTTCTCGGGGGCGGCGCCCTCCTTCTTCTTGAACTGGGACTCCGTCTTGAGCGGCTCGACCTTCCGCCGCTGAGGTACCTCGCCGCGGGGCTGAAGCTGGACCTTCTCGGCCTGAGCGGGCCGCACCCGCGTCGGCGGCACGGGCGTGGGGCCTGGCACCTGGACGTTGGCCTTGACGGGAGGCGGGACGGCTTTCGCCACCGGAGTCGGCACGGGGTGAGTGTCGGCCCGTCTCGGCGGCGGGGCGGCCCTCGTTTCCGGGGTGGGTGCCGGATGGACCTCGGTCTGCCACGGGGGCTGAGCTTCCTTCTTCTCCGGAACGCGCTCCGGGCGGACCGTTTGAGTGGACCCGGCCTCCGTCCGTGAAGGCGGCCGCGCCGTCCCGGCCGCCTGCGGGTGCGACTCCTTCACCTCGAAGGAATGAAACGGTTTCGGCGCGGGTGGCGGCGGCATCTTGGAGACGACACTCCGGTGGAGGACGGGTGCCGGCGGGCGCGGCGCTGCCCCCGAGGTCGCCGTCGACGTCGCCGCCACGTGGAGCGACGCCCTGCTGGGAGCGACGGGGATGGGGCCGTGCGCGATCGGCGCGGCCTCGATCTTCCGGACCACCTGAGGGTCCCGCACGACGTTCCGCACGACCGGCGCCCCGGAGGCGAACGCCTGCTGGTTCACGACCGTCACATACGTCCGGTTCACGTACGTCACGTTCGTGACGTTGACGGTCACGTCGGCGTGCGCGTGAGGCCACCAGGGCTGGAACGGCTCGCGGGGCGCCAGCGGGAACCAGCCGACGTACCCGACGCCGAATCCGACCGACGCAGACCAGCCGGGGCCCCCGCCGACGAATCCGACGTATGCGGGAGCCCATCGGGCCTGGACTCGGGGTGAATCGGGCACCCAGTACCAGCGAGACGACCAGACGACCCACCGGCCGTAATGGTAGGGGGCCCACCCCCAGGGTTCGGTCGAGACCCAAGTCCAGCCCCATGGGTCGCGCCAGACCCAGGCACCTGCGCGGTACGGCACCCAGTCCACGGCGACCGATAGAGGCGACCAACAGCGTCCATACTGGGGGATCTCTTCCCAACGCCCGTAGTGATCGAGGTCTTCGATGCCGACGACGCCGGCATACGTTGCTCCCACAGGGACCTCCCGGTAGCTCCGGGCGCGCGCCTCGACCCACCTGTCCCAGGAATCAGGGCCCGTGACGTCGATCACGTCGTAGTGAGGTTCGTCGATCCCCTCGACGTGGATGGCGTCGCCGGCCTGGAGCCGGACCTGTCCCCCCGCGGCCGCGACGGAGGCCGCTCCGCGGAAGACGGAGACCCGCGTGTTCCCGACATCGTCCACGTCGATCCGGAACTGGCCCGGCGTGAGGAACGTCACCGAAGCATTCGGCGTCGCCACCTCGAACGAGTCGTCGCCGGTGAGACGATGGATCCGGAACGACGCCGTCCCCTCGCCGACCGAGAGCTGACTCAGGTCGTACGTCAGGTTCAGGACGGAGAGGTCGGTCTGGGGCGCGACGAAGACGTCGCCAGAGATGGTCTGAAGCTCGGCCCGGGCGCCCCCCGACGTCCAGAGACGGTCTCCGGTCGTGAGCGGAAAATTGGGCTGGGCCTGCTGCCAGTCGTCAGGGTCGTCTCCCCGGTTGTACGAGGCCGTCCCTTCGAGAAAAGCCACGCGAGCCACCGCCTGGTTCTCCGCGTCGTCCTGACCGACCGCGATGCGGGACGGCGCCAGGCCGGCGGCGAAGAGGAGGGCGGCCAGCAGGGCGGTGTTGCGATGTTTTTTCACGAGCGACCTCCTTCGGCGGACCGTACGTGCAAGAGGTTTGCCATCGATGCCTGGAGCCGGGCGAGGACGACCGCTGGTCGCCTCTAGCCTAGCGCCGGGACGGCATCGGGAGAAGCGGAAGCTGGGAGACGGCTTTCTCGAGCCGGGGGACCTGCCGTTTCGGCTGCGCCTTCGCGAGCGACCAGGCGGCCTGGAGCTCCATCCAGTACTCCGGGTCCGTGCCGAAGGCCTGCGCGAAGAGCCACGCCGTTCGCGCGGTGATTCCGCGGCGCCCGTGGACGATCTCGAGGATCGTCTTCTCCGAAAGCCGGACGTGCCGGGCAAGGGCAGCATGCGCCACGCCGAGCGGGCCGAGAAACCTCTCCTCGAGGACCTGGCCCGGGTGGGGAGGCTTCGTCTCCATAACCGCTGCCCTGAGGCGCATCCTATCGCGCGGCGGCCCCCCGCGGATCCCTACAATCCTCCCGTGCCGAACAGGTTTCTCTCCGAAGGCGATCAGCGGGCGCCGAAGGTTCGGGAGATGTTCAGCCTCCTCGCGGGGAGGTACGACCTCGTCAACGACATCATGTCGGCCGGCCTCCACAGGAAGTGGAAGCGGGAGACGGTGTGCCTGGCGCTCGAGGGACGGCGGGGACCCGTGCGCCTCCTCGACCTCTGCTGCGGAACGGGCGACATCGCTTTCCTGGCGGAGGAATCCGACCGTGAGGCGCGGGTCACCGGCGCCGACTTCACCCTGCCGATGCTGGGCGTCGCCATGCGCCGGAAGGCCGCACGCGGACACTGCGGCCAGTTCGTCCAGGCCGACGCCCTCCGGCTGCCATTTCGGAGAGGGGCTTTCGATGCGATCACGATCGGCTATGGCCTCCGGAACGTGGCCGATCCCGAACGGGCCCTCGCGGAGATGCGCCGCGTCCTCGCCCCCGGAGGTCGCCTCGTCGTTCTCGACTTCGGGAAGCCTTCGAGCCGTCTCGCCGCCTGGCTCTACCAGGGCTTTCTCCACAGCGTCATGCCCCTGATGGGCTGGCTATTCCACCGGGACCCCGAAACCTACCTCTACATTCCGGAGTCCCTCAAGGCGTTCCCTGCCCAGAGGGGAGTCGAGGAGCTGATGCGCCGGACGGGGTTCGTCGGGGCCCGCCACGAGAACCGTCTTCTCGGCGCCATGGGCCTCAATATCGGCGAGGCGCCCCCCTCCGATTGAGTCGTTTGACCCAGTACGGGATCCTGAACCGTGTGGCATAGTGTTTTTCGTGCGACGCGGAGGTCCCGAATGACGACGATTGGCCTCATGGGCTTCGGGCGGATAGGCCGGAACCTGTTCCGCCTCCTTTACAAGCGCGACGATCTCCGGATCGGGGCGGTCTGCGACATCGCGGACCCCGCGAGCTCGGAATACCTTCTCCGCTTCGACACCCTCGCGGGCCGCTTTCCCGACCCGGTCTCCGTCCGGGACGGCTCCCTCTTCGTCTACGGCCGCCGGATCCCCTTCCTCGCCGGGTTCGAAAAGGGGGCAATTCCCGACTGGAAGGCGTACGGCGTCGACACGGTCGTGGAGGCGACGGACCGTCGCCAGAAGCGGGCCGAACTCGAGAAACACCTCGGGGCTGGCGCGAAGCGGGTGATCCTCTGCACCCTCCCGGCCGAGCCGCTCGACCTGATGGTCGTTCCCGGGGTCAACGAGGGTGCGCTTTCGGCCTCCCATCGCCTCGTCTCGAACGCCTCTCCGACCATTCAGGGGCTTGCCCCGCTGGTGAAGATCCTCCTCGACGCCTTCGGCATCGAGCGCCTCATGTTCACGACGGTCCACGAGTACACGAGCCACCACCGCCTCGCGGACGTCCCGAGCGAGGACATGCGCCGCGGGCGGTCCGCTCCCGAGAACATCGTGCCGCAGGAGTCGCGCTCGCCGGCGATCCTGATGGACCTCTTCCCCGAGCTGAAGGACAAGGTCCTCGGCGCGGCCATGAACGTCCCTGTCCCGAGCGGCTCGGCGGTCGACCTCGTCTGCTGGCATCCGAAGAAGGTCACTGTCGACGCGATCAACGAAGTCATCCTGACCGGCGACCGGCGGCGGGCCGCGGAAACCATCGCCCGGGAGATCGGTATTCCCAACGTTGAAGCGGAGCTGCTGCCCGAGGAGAAGCTGGAC
>JBLMYG010000189.1:0-15067 GCA_050258155.1 Acidithiobacillales bacterium | reverse complement strand
ATCTGGGGGATCAACATCCCGGTCGGCTGGGGCTGGGCCATCATCAACTTCGTCTGGTGGATCGGCATCGGCCACGCCGGGACGCTCATCTCGGCCATCCTCCTCCTTCTCCGGCAGCAGTGGAGGACCTCGATCAACCGGTTCGCCGAGGCGATGACGCTCTTCGCCGTGGCCTGCGCCGGCGTCTTTCCCGTTCTCCATCTCGGCCGGCCGCAGATCTTCTACTTCCTCTTCCCCTACCCGAACACGATGGGGATCTGGCCCAACTTCCGGAGCCCCCTCGTCTGGGACGTCTTCGCGGTCTCGACCTACGGGACGATCTCGGCGGTCTTCTGGTTCATGGGGCTGATCCCCGACCTCGCGACGCTTCGCGACCGGTCGACGAAGCGGTGGGTCCAGAAGATCTATGGAGTCCTCGCGATGGGGTGGCGGGGCTCGGCGCGGCACTGGCACAACTACGAGACGGCCAGCCTTCTCCTCGCCGGCCTCTGCACGCCGCTGGTCCTCTCCGTCCACACCGTCGTCTCCTGGGACTTCTCGGTCGGCATCGTGCCGGGCTGGCACGCGACGATCTTTCCCCCTTACTTCGTGGCGGGTGCCATCTACGCCGGCTTTGCCATGGTCATCCTTCTCGCCGTGCCGCTCCGCGCCGGCTTCGGCCTTCAGGACTTCATCACGATGCGGCATCTCCAGAACATGGGGAAGATGCTGCTCGCGACCGGCCTCATCGTCGTCTACGGCTACGCCATGGAAGCCTACATGGCGTGGTACAGCGGCAACAAGTTCGAGTGGTACATGCTCGCGAGCCGCGCCACAGGGCCCTACCGGAACTACTGGATGGCGCTGATGTTCTGCAACGCCGTCGCGCCCCAGAGCCTCTGGTTCCGGAAGGTGCGCAACTCGGTCCCCGGCCTCTTCATCGTGGCGCTCGTCGTGAGCGTCGGTATGTGGCTGGAGCGCTTCATCATCATCGTCACGAGCCTCAGCCGCGATTTCCTCCCCTCCTCGTGGGGCATCTACCACGGGACGAAGTGGGACGTCATGACCTTCATCGGGACTCTCGGCCTCTTCCTGACGCTCTTCTTCCTCTTCATCCGCTTCCTGCCGTCCATCTCGATCTTCGAGATGCGGACGATCGCGAAGACGGACGCGTCCGAACCGGCGGGTGCGGGAGGCGGGAAGTGACCGGGGCCGCGACGCACCGTTCCGCGGCCGGTCATCCGCTCCACGGTCTCATGGCGGAGTTCGTGACGCCGGCGGCCCTCGCCCAGGCCGTACGGACGATGCGCGCGCAGGGCTACACGAAGATCGACGCTTTCACCCCCTTTCCGGTCGAGGAGGTCATCGAGGCCATCGACCCGCCCCGCTCGAAGGTCCCGGCCATCGTCCTTCTGGGCGGGATCATCGGCGGCCTCGCCGGCTGGGGCCTCCAGTACTGGATCAACGTGATCGACTACCCGCTCGACATCGGAGGCCGGCCGTTCAACAGCTGGGTCGCCTTCATCCCACCCACGTTCGAGACGACGGTCCTCTTCGCGGGAATCGCGGCCCTCGTCGGGATGCTGGCGGCCAACGGCCTCCCGCGTCCCTACCACCCCGTCTTCAATGTTTCGCGTTTCCAGCTCGCCTCCCGCGACCGCTACTTTCTCGTCGTCACGGCGGATGACCCGAAATTCGACGGGAAAGGCGTGCGCGAGGCGCTCGCTGCGGCCGGGGCCGAAGGGATCCACGAGGTCGATGAGTGACGTGAGACGTCCCCTCGCGTACGTCCTGGCCCTCGCGTCGATCGCTGCCGCCGGCTGCCGGCAGGGCCTCTTCAACCAGCAGAAGCTGATCCCCCTCCGCCCCAGCGCCCTCTGGGACAACGGCAGCTCGGCGCGCCCCCTCCCCGCCGGGACCGTGCCGCGCGGCTTCGAGCGTGCGGACCGCGCCTACTTCGCGGGTGTCGGGCCCGACGGCAAGTTCGTGACCGAGCTTCCGATGAAGCTGACGAAGGAGCTCCTCCTGCGCGGTCAGGAGCGCTACAACATCTTCTGCTCCCCTTGCCACGGGCGGACCGGGGACGGCCTCGGCATGATCGTCCAGCGCGGATTCAAGCGGCCCCCCTCGTTCTTCATCGATCGCCTCAAGAACGAGCGGATCGGATACTTCTTCGATGTCGACACGAACGGCTTCGGGCAGATGTCGGGATACGGACCGCAGGTGCCGGTCCACGACCGGTGGGCCATCGCCGCCTATGTCCGGACGCTGCAGCTCTCCCGGGAGATGCCCGTGGCGCTCGTCTCCGACCACGACCGTCAGGAACTTCAGAAGGCGCCGCAGGCCTCGCCCGACCCGATGGGCCCCGCGCCGGCCGGCCCGGAAGGGACCCCTCGATGAACGGCTCTTCGTCGTGGGCTCCGCCCGCCGCCGACCTCGCGGCCTTTGGCCGGAGGGCGCTCGTCGTCGGACTGATCGCGCTGGCTGCCACCCTGGCCGGCTGGCGACTCGCGCCGGACGACTTCTACCGGGCCTGGCTCGTCGGCTGGGTCTGGGTCCTCGGCGTGGCGCTCGGTGCCCACGGCATCTATCTCGTCCACCTCCTCTCCCGCGGTGCCTGGGGGCTCGTCGTCCGGCGTCTGCTCGAGGCCGCAGGACGGACGATCCCGGCGCTGGCCCTCTTCGGGATTCCGGTTCTGCTCGGGCTCGGCTCGCTCTATCCCTGGGCCGACGGCGGCCGCGTCGCGCACGACGAGATCCTCCGGCACCGCCAGCCGTGGATGAGCGTCCCCTTCGTCCTCGTCCGTCTCGTCCTCTATTTCGCCATCTGGGGCGGCTTCGCCCTCGCGCTCGCGCGCCTCTCGAGGAAGCAGGACGGAGGCGGCGACCCCGCGGCGACCGAGCGGAGCATGCAGGCGCTGGCGGGGCCGGGCCTCGTCCTCCACATCCTGGCCGTTTCCTTCTTCTCTTTCGACATCCTGATGTCGGTGAACGCGCACTGGTACTCGACGATTTACGGCCTCTACGTCGTCGGCGGACAGGCGGTCTCGGGGCTGTCGCTCGTCATCCTCGCCGAGCTCCTCCTGTCGACGCGGCCGCCTCTCTCCGGCGTCCTCCGGAAGCAGCACGTCCACGACCACGGAAAGCTCCTTCTCGCCTTCATGATGCTCTGGGGCTACTTCGCCCTCTCGCAGTTCCTCATCATCTGGTCAGGAGACCTTCCCGAGGAGACCGTCTTCTTCAAGAGCCGGTTCGCGGGGGGATGGGGGGCCGTCGCCCTCGTCATCGTCTTCATCCATTTCGTCCTTCCGTTCTTTCTCCTCCTCTCACGCGACCTGAAGCGGGACGTGAGGAAGCTCTCCATCGTGGCGGCGCTCCTTCTCGTCATGCGCTGGGTCGACCTCTACTGGCTCGCGGCCCCGGCCTTCAGCCCGGGACGCTTCCGGCTCCACTGGGTCGACCTCGCGGCGCCGGTCGCAATGGGAGGCCTCTGGCTCTGGCTCTACGCGGGGCGGCTGGCGTCCCGTCCGCTCCTCCCTTTGAACGACCCCCACCTGCCCGAGGCGATTGCCGCCCTCGAGGCCCACCATGGCTGAGAAAAAAGGCCACGGCGCACCCGCCCCGTCCGAAGGGGGGGTCGACCGCGAGGTCAGCGTCAGGGCGGTCGTGGGCTTCGCCATCTTCCTTTTCCTCCTGATCGCCTTCGCCCTGGGGCTGATGTGGGTCGTGTCGAGGGTCGCAAAGAAGGAGATCGCCTCCCGCCAGGCTCCGCCCCCGCCGCTCGCCGGTGCGCGGGAGAACCCCCTCCCCCCGGCGCCGCGCCTCGAGATTTCGCCGCCGAAGGACCTCGCGGCCCTCCGGGACAGGGAGGACGCCGTCATGAAGACGTATGCCTGGGTCGACCGGGCGAAGGGAATCGCCGAGGTCCCCGTGGACCGCGCCATCGAGATCGCGATCGAGAAGGGGCTGCCCGTTCGCTATGGGCCGGCTCCCGCGGCGCCGCAGGACCAGGGCACCGCGGGGACTGGGACGACCCCGGTCAAAGGCAAGCCCGAGCGCGTGAGGGCCGCGAAATGACACGGCGATTCCCGATCGTCCTCTTCGCCGCGGGTGCTTTCCTCCTCGCGGCGCCCGCCGCAGGGCAGAGGTGGACCGGGTCGGCGGCGCCCCCGCCGCCGCCTCCCACGAGGGACGTCGGCTTCGACCAGAAGCTGGGCGGGCAGCTGCCGCTCGATATCGTCTTCCACGACGAGGCGGGGCGCGACGTGAGGCTCGCGCAGTACCTCGGGAAGAGGCCGGTCATCCTGCAGCTCGTCTACTTCGAGTGTCCGATGCTCTGCGGGATGGCGATCGAAGGGCTGATCCGGAGCCTTCGCGCCCTTTCCTGGGACGTGGGGAGGGAATTCGACGTCCTCACGGTCAGCTTCGACCCGCGCGAGGGACCGGAGCTTGCGTCGGAGAAGAAGAAGAACGTCCTCGGGATGTATGGCCGGCCCGGCGCCGGGGAGGGATGGCACTTCCTGACGGGGAGCGAGGCCTCGATCAGGGCGCTCACGGAGGCCGTCGGCTTCCGGTACGTCTGGGACGCGTCGCAGAAGCAGTTCGCCCACGCCACCGGGGTCGTCATCCTGACGCCGGACGGAAAAATCTCCCGCTACTTCTTCGGCATCGAGTACCCGACGAAGGACCTCCGCCTCGGCCTGATCGACTCGGGCGGCCAGAAGATCGGCGCCCTGACCGACCAGGTTCTCCTGATGTGCTACCACTACGACCCGAAGGCGGGGCGCTATACCCCGGCAGTGACCCGGCTCCTCCGGGCGTTCGCGGCGCTCACGCTCGTGGCGCTCGTGAGCTTCATCGCGCTCATGCTCCGGAGCGAGCGGCGGAAATCAGGCCCCGGCTCGAGGAGGGCGGCCTAGGCCCGATGGGACAGACTGCGCCCCTCTTTCCCCCCTCCGCCTCCGAGCTGGCCCGCTCGGTGGATCACCTTTTCTTCTTCGCGCTCGCTTTCTCCCTCTTCTTCGTCGTCCTCATCGCCGTCCTGATCGCCGTCCTCGGAACGAAGTACCGCCGCCGCGGCGCGGAAGACGTCGGCCTCCCGGTGGACGATCACGCCCCCTCCTCGAAGAGGCTCGAGCTGGCCTGGACGGCGATCCCGTTCGGGCTGCTGCTCGTCATGTTCGGGTGGGGCACCTGGATCTTCTTCCACCAGATGCGGCCTCCCGACGACGCCGTGGAGTACTGGGTCACCGGAAAGCAGTGGATGTGGAAGATCCAGCATCCGGACGGTACCCGGGAGATCAACGAGCTTCACGTCCCGGTCGGGCAGTCCGTGAGGCTGAAGATGATCTCCGAGGACGTCATCCACGACTTCTTCGTCCCCGCCTTCAGGGTCCACGTCGACGTCCTCCCGTCGCGCTACACGACGTACTGGTTTCGAGCCGACCGGATCGGCACCTATCACCTCTTCTGCGGCCAGTACTGCGGCACCGGGCACTCCTACATGGTCGGCAGGATCGTCGTCATGGACCCGAAGGACTACGAGCTGTGGCTCGCGGGGGTCCGGCCCGGCCAGGCGCCGCTACGGACCGGCGAAGAGCTCTTCGTCGCGAATTCGTGCAACACGTGTCACAGGCCCGACTCTTCGGCGCGCGCACCGATCCTCTGGGGCGTTTACGGCACAAAGGTGAAGCTGAGCGACGGATCGACGGTGGTCGTCGACGACGCGTACATTCGGGAGTCGATCCTCTCCCCGCAGGCCAAGATCGTGGCCGGCTACCAGCCGATCATGCCGACGTTCAAGGGGGTCATCTCCGAGGAGGAGCTCCTGCAGCTCGTCGACTACGTCAAGAAGCTCCCGGCTCCCGCGGGGGCTGCGGCCCAGGAGACCCGAAAGCCATGAGCGACCAGGCAGCGCCCCTCCCGGCGGCCCCCGATCCGCCGGGCTACGCCCCCGTCAACTACCTGAACGAGACCTGGGGCCTGAAATCGTGGCTCCTGACGCTCGACCACAAGCGGATCGCGATCCTGTACCTGATCTCGGCGACCTTCTACTTCTCGATTGGCGGCCTGATGGCCGCTCTGATCCGGATCGAGCTCGCGACGCCTCAGGGCGACCTCGTCACCCCCGACTGGTACAACCGCCTCTTCACGATGCACGGCGTGATGATGATCTTCTTCTTCCTCATCCCCGTCGTGCCCGGCGTCCTCGGCAACTTCCTCCTCCCTCTGATGATCGGGGCGAAGGACGTCGCCTTCCCGAAGATCAACCTCCTCTCCTGGTACCTCTACAACATCGGCGCCCTCTTCACGCTCTGGGCGCTCGTCCACGGCGGAATCGACACCGGCTGGACCTTCTATACCCCCTTCTCGACGACCTTCTCGAACACGCACGTCATCGCGGTCGGCCTCGGCATCTTCATCAACGGCTTCTCCAGCATCCTCACCGGCGTGAACTTCATCGTGACGACCCACCGGCTGAGGGCGCCGGGCCAGGGGTGGTTCCGTCTTCCCCTCTTCGTCTGGGGGATCTACGCGACGAGCCTGATCCAGGTCCTCGGGACGCCGGTCCTCGCCATCACGATCCTGCTGCTCGCGGCCGAGCGCCTCTTCCAGATCGGCGTCTTCGATCCGAAGTACGGCGGCGACCCGGTCCTCTTCCAGCACTTCTTCTGGTTCTACTCGCACCCCGCCGTCTACATCATGATCCTGCCGGCGATGGGGGTCATCAGCGAGATCGTCGCGGCCTTCTCGCGCAAGCGGATCTTCGGCTACCGGTACGTCGCCTTCGCCTCGGTCGGCATCGCGACGCTCGGCTTCCTCGTCTGGGCCCACCACATGTTCGTGGCGGGGATCTCCGTTTACGCCGGGGCGGTCTTCTCCATCCTGACGATGGCCGTCGCCGTTCCCTCGGCCGTGAAGGTGTTCAACTGGACGGCGACGCTGTACAAGGGCTCGGTTCAGTGGGAGACGCCTCTCGTCTACGCTCTCGGCTTCATCGGCGTCTTCACGATCGGCGGGCTGTCCGGGACGATGCTCGCGACCCTAGGCCTCGACGCCCACATCCACGATACGTACTTTCTCGTCGCCCACTTCCACTACGTCATGGTCGGGAGCGCCGTCATGGGCTACCTCGGCGGGATGCACTACTGGTGGCCCAAGATCACGGGGCGTCTCTATCCGCGGTTCCTCTCGACCTTCGCCGCGGTCGTCGTCTTCATCGGCTTCAACGTGACGTTCTTCCCTCAGTTCATCCTCGGCTATCTCGGGATGCCGCGCCGCTACTACACCTATCCCCCCGAGTTCCAGGTGCTGAACGTCATGTCGTCGGCGGGCGCCACGATCCTGGGAGTCGGCTACCTGATCCCGATCTTCTACTTCCTCTGGTCGCTGAAGTTCGGGGAGAAGGCCTCCGCCAACCCGTGGGGCGCCGTGGGGCTCGAGTGGGAGACGACCTCGCCGCCCCCCGCCCAGAACTTCGAGACGCCGCCTGTCGTCACGAGCGAGGCCTACGACTACAAGCCTAGGCCCCGCGAGAGCCGAGGGGAGGTGCCCGCTCATGTCTGAGCACGGCGCCGGCCTGCCCGGCCTGGCGCACCACTTCGACTCCTACGCCCAGCAGAAGGAGACGGCCACGCTCGGGATGTGGCTCTTCATCACGCAGGAGATCCTTTTCTTCGGAGGGCTCTTCTTTGCGTACGCCCTCTTCCGGTGGGAGTACCCCGTGGCCTTCAACCACGGGAGCCGCCACCTCGACATCGTCCTCGGGACCCTCAACACGGCCGTCCTCATCACGAGCTCCCTGACGATGGCGCTCGCCGTCCGGTCCGCCCAGATCGCGAAGCCGCGGCGCATCGTCGGCTTCCTTCTCGCCACGGGGGTCCTCGGGTCGGTCTTCCTCGGCGTGAAGGGGTACGAATACCACCACAAGTGGGTGGAGCACCTCGTGCCGGGACCATCCTTCGCCGTCGAGGGCCCTGGCGCCGAGCACGCCCGCCTCTTCTTCTCGCTCTACTTCGGGATGACAGGCCTCCATGCCCTCCACATGGTCGTGGGGATCGGGATCCTCGTCTTCCTCCTTCGCCCCGCCTGGAGGGGGCGGTTCACTCCCGAGAGCCACAACCTGCTGGAGGGCTTCGGCCTTTACTGGCACTTCGTGGACATCATCTGGATCTTCCTGTTTCCCCTCCTCTACCTCGCCGGGCGGCATCACCAGCTCTGAAAAAGGGATGGAGCATGAGCGAAAAAGGCAGCCACATCGCCACCGTGAAGACCCTGGTCTCCATCTTCCTCTCGTTGCTCGCCCTCACCGCCCTGACGACGGGCGTCTCCTTCATCGACTTCGGCGCCGGAAGCACCTTCATCGCCCTCGCGATCGCGGGCCTCAAGGCCTCGCTCGTCGTCTGGTTCTTCATGGGCGTCCGGTTTAACACGAAGCTGATCCCGCTCGTCATCGCCGGGGGTCTCCTCTTCCTCGCGATCCTCTTCGTCGAGACCTTCGCCGACTATGCGAGTCGCGGGTGGTTCGGGTTCGGCAAGTGACCGACGAGCCGCAGCGCCGGATCCCCAAGCCGATGCCGGGGCACCTCGACGTGCCCGGCATCATCGAGAGCTTCGCGGAGCGGATGATGTACTCCGTCGCGAAGGACGTTCACACCGCCACCGACGTCGACGTCTACTTCGCCCTCGCCTATGCCGTCCGGGACCGCCTGATGGAGCGGTGGTTCCTGACGCAGGACACGTACTACCGGACCGACGCCAAGCGCGTCTACTACCTCTCGATGGAGTTCCTCCCGGGGCGGGTCCTGCTCCACAACGTCCTCGCCCTCGGGGCCCATTCCGCTTACGCCCGGGCGATGGAGAAGCTCGGCTACAGCCTCTCCGATGTCGAGGAAAAGGAGGTCGACCCGGCCCTCGGCGGCGGCGGCCTGGGGCGTCTGGCGGCCTGCTTCATCGACTCCGCCTCGACCCTCGCCCTCCCCTTCTTCGGCTACGGGATCCGTTACGAGTACGGCATCTTCCGGCAGCGGATCAAGGACGGCTTCCAGGTCGAGGCACCCGACAACTGGCTCCGCTACGGAAACCCGTGGGAGATCCCGCGTCCCGACTCCGTCATCCCCATCAAGTTCTACGGGCGGACGGTCACCTCCCGGGACGACGCCGGGAAGCCGCGGACCGACTGGGTGGACACGCAGGACGTCTACGCCATGGCGTACGACGTGCCGATCCTCGGATACCGGAACGACACCGTCAACTCCCTCCGCCTCTGGTCGGCCCGCTCCACCCGCGAGTTCGACCTCGCCACCTTCAACGCCGGCGACTACACGCACGCCGTCGAGGACAAGACGCGGACCGAGAACATCTCGAAGGTCCTCTACCCACCGGACCAGGAGCTGGTCGGAAAGGAGCTGCGCCTCAAGCAGCAGTTCTTCTTCGTCTCGGCCACGCTCCAAGACCTCCTCCGCCGCTTCAGGAAGCGGCACGACCGGTCGTGGGACGAGCTCCCCGATAAGGTGGCCATCCAGCTGAACGACACCCACCCCTCGGTCACGATTCCGAGTCTGATGCGGATCCTCGTGGACGAGGAGCGCCTCGAGTGGGACCACGCCTGGGAGATCACCCAGGCCGTCTGCGGCTTCACGAACCACACGGTGCTGCCGGAGGCGCTCGAGACCTGGCCGGTGGAGCTCTTCGGCCGGCTCCTGCCGCGCCACCTCGAGATCGTCGGAGAGATCGACCGCCGCTTCCGGGAGCAGATCCGCCGCCGCTTTCCCGGCGACGAGGAGAAGGTCCAGCGGACCGCGATCCTCGCCGGCGACGGCGGAAGCGTCGTGAAGATGTCCCATCTCGCCATCGTCGGGAGCCACGCCGTCAACGGCGTGGCGAAGCTGCACACGGAGATCCTGAAGCGCGAGACCTTCCGCGACTTCCATGCGATCTTCCCGGACCGGTTCCGGAACAAGACCAACGGCGTCACCCCCCGCCGCTGGCTCCTGAAGTGCAACCCCGGCCTCGCCGCCCTGATCACCGAAGCGATCGGCGAGAAGTGGATCACGGATCTCGATCAGCTCGCCCGGCTCCGGCCTCTCGCCGAGGACGCGGCCTTCCGCCAGAAATGGGGGGTCGTCAAGCGGGAGAACAAGGTCCGGTTCGGCGATCTCTGCGCCCGCGCCTACCGCTTCACCTTCGACCCCGATGCGATGCTCGACGTCCAGGTGAAGCGGATCCACGAGTACAAGAGGCAGGTGCTCACCGCCCTGCACGTCCTCGCCCTCCGGCGGCGGATCCACGAAGGGGGCGAGGCAGGTCCTCCGCGAACCGTCCTCTTCGCCGGAAAGTCGGCGCCCGGCTACGCGATGGCGAAGCTCGTCATCCGATTCCTGAACGGCGTGGCCGACGTCGTGAACGGCGACCCGGCCCTCGACGGAAAGCTTCGGGCCTTCTTCCTCCCGAACTACGGCGTGTCGTGCGCCGAGCGTGTCTTCCCCGCGTGCGACCTCTCCGAGCAGATCTCCACGGCCGGCCTCGAGGCCTCCGGCACCGGCAACATGAAGGCGGCTCTCAACGGCGCCCTGACCATCGGAACGCTCGACGGCGCGAACATCGAAATCCGGGAGCAGGTCGGGCCCGAGAACATCTTCATCTTCGGCCACACGGCCGAGGAGCTCGACGCCCTCCGCCGATCGGGAGACGATCCGAAGCGCTGGATCGAGAAGAATCCCGAGCTCAAGGCCGTCCTCGCCGAGATCCCCCATTTGGAGGGGGGCCACGAGGGGCTCTTCCGGCCCCTTCTCGACGAGCTTCTGGGGCAGGACCGGTTCTTCAACTGCGCCGACTTCGCGTCGTACGTCGAGACGCAGGAGCGCGCCTCGAAGCTCTTCGGTACCGAGGCGTGGACGCGGATCTCCATCCTCAACACAGCCGGCATGGGCTACTTCTCCTCGGACCGGGCCATCAAGGAGTACGCCGAGGAGATCTGGAACGTCAAGCCGGTCCCCGTCCGGTTCGAGGGGTGAGAACGCAATAGAGAGATGTGGCCTGACCGCGGTTTCATTGACCACCGTCTCCTCCGCGGGCGCGGGCGCCGGAGCGAGGACCCGTCTCGTGATCACACCCTCGCGAGAATGACCCGATGAGCCGGCCCTTCGTCGTAATCCAAACCCGCGGCCCGGCCTGGGACGATTCGAGACCGATGGACGATCAGAAAGACTGGCCGGCTCATGCAGCCTTCATGGACGCCCTGACCGCGGAGCGATTCATCCTTCTCGGGGGGCCGCTCGAGGGGACACGCGATGTCGTCCTCGTCATCCAGGCGGAGGACTGCGCCGAGATCGCGGATCGGCTGGCACCCGATCCGTGGAGACGAAACGGGCTCCTGAATCTGAAGGAGTGCCGGGCCTGGCTCATCCGTCTGGGGTCGCTTGCCTGACCGCCCGGAGCATTCGGGGTGCCGGCTCGTTCAGCGGACCTTGAGCGCCACGACCGTGAAGTCGTCCTCGAGGCCCGCGCCCCCGAGGAACGAGACCGCGCCGGCGAGCATGCCGTCCGCGATGCCCGTGGCGTCGCGGCCTGCGAGGCTCGCGAAGAGCGCCGACGCGCGGTCGTAGCCGAACTGATCCCCGGCGGAGTCGACCGACTCGGCGAGACCGTCCGTCATGGCGAGAAGTGCGTCGCCGCTCGCGAGGCGGATCTCCCGCTCTTCCCACGGAGCGTCGCGCTTCGTTCCGAGGGGCATCCCCGGAAGAAGGACCTCCTCGGTCTGGCCCGCCTCCTTCCGGAAGACGAGAAGGGGCGGCATCCCCGCCGAGGCGAGCCGGACGGAGGAGCCGTCCAGGCGGAGGACGGCGAGGGCCATGCTCGCCCGGCGCTCCCTCAGCGCGGCGAGGCCCTCCGCCACCCGGCGGAGGACCGCCCCCGGACCCCGCTCCTCGCGCGAGGTCTGGAACAGGCTCTTGGCCACCGCGACGACGATCCCCGCCTGCAGGCCGTGGCTGGTGGCGTCGCCCAGCGCGACCTGGATCCCGCCGTCCCCGCACGGCGCGATGTCGACGTAGTCGCCACCGACCTCGGTGGCGGTCGCCATCCGGAAGGCGATGTCGTACCTCCCGTGCGAGGGGGACGAGGGGGGCAGCATCGCCAGCTGCATCTGTCGGGCGTCCTCCAGCTCCCGCGTCTTCCGCTCGTTTTCTGCGGCCAGAAGCCGCTTTTCCGCTTCCTCGGCCGCCGCCCGGCGCTCCTGCCCGACGGCGCGGGCCGTGAGCGCCTGGACCTCGATGAGGCGCTCCTCCAGCTCCCGCTGGGTGCGGGCCACGCGGCGGGAGAGGTAGACCGAGAGCGAGAGGACGAGAACGAAGAGGCCGACCGCGAAGAGGATGTCGACGGGCGCCTTCTTGACCTCGAGGAGCTGGGCCACCTGGCTGACGAGGACTGCGAGCATGAGCGCCCCGAGCCCTCCCGCCACGATCCAGGCGTCCCGCTCCTGCCGCCTCATCGCGGCCACGGCCACCCGGAGCATCTCGGCCGAGCCGAGAAGAATGTAGACGTGGACGACGGCGATCGGGCCCACGGAGGTCCAGGTGAAGATCCACGCCACCAGACCCGCCCCAAGGGCGCCAATGAGCCAGGTCCACCAGGAGGGGCGGCGGCGGAAGACCACGTGCTCCAGGGCGAGGCCGGAGAGGACGATGCCTACGGAGGTCATGGCGAGGAGGCCGAAGAGCCAGAGGGCCCGCGTCACGTCCTCGGTGAACTCGAGACGAATCTCGACGCAGAAGTTCCCGGCCAGAAACCCGGTAAAGAGGGCGAAGACGAGATACTCCCAGCTCTTTCGCCGGAAGGCCCAGAGGAGAAGGTAGATGAGCGTGAACGACCCGAAGACCCCGACGATGAAGGCCAGGGCCGCCGAGAAGTTGCGGACGACGGCAATCCAGTAAACCGACGCCGACTCCACGGTCCGAAGTCCGATGACGAATCCCCGCATTCGCGAATAGACATGGTTCCCCGCCGCGTTGGAGAAGCGAACGGCAAGAACGTGCGCCGTCCCCGGATCGAGGACGAGGCCGACGAAGCGGCGGGGACGATAGGCCCGCTCCTCCTCGCGCCGGACCGAGACCGTCCCGAACGCGGTGACGAGATGTCCGTCGAGATAGATCTCCGACGCGCCGAACTGGTCGACGCCCATGGCCAGGATCGTCGACCCGATTCCGGGCCCCAGTTCCAGATTCCGGCGGAACCAGCCGATGCCAGTCCAGCCCCCTGGCATCGCCGCGGGATCCGGGATCTTCGAGTTCGCGACCGGCCAGGCGCCGTCGTCGAAGCCTGGCGAAGCCCAGGACGGATCATCGCCCGGGTGGTACCGCCATCCCTCGTAAAGCTCGATATGCCCTTCGATCGCCTCCTTCGTCAGGACGGTGAACGGCTCCTTCGGGATCGTGGTCTCGGCCCCGGCCTTCGCCGACCCGACGAGGGCCCCGAGGAGGATCAGGGCGCACCGTCTTCGCATAGAGCCCCTGGACGGGCGTGCAGGACGCGGCGACAGCATTCTCCGATCCCTACGAACGGCCGCCCGATTTGTTGCGGTCGTTCGATCGTCGGGAAAGTTATACTGTGCAGGTTTCGGAAGGCCACGGCCCGGATAGCCGTCGCGGAGCGCTTCCCCGGTGTCGCCCGCGGCGCCCCATGGAAAGGACGACCACTTGGCAAGAACCAACTATTCGTTCGAAAGGCGCCAGCGGGACCTGGCGAAGAAGAAGAAGGCCGAAGAAAAGCTCGCCCGGAAGATCGCGAAGTCGAAAGAGAAGCACGCCGTGCAGCCGCCGGAAACGGCCGGCGTCGAGACGCCGATCCCGCAGCCCCCGGACGCGGCCGAGGAAGGCTGACGCCCGAACTGACCGCGAACCGCGGACGGAGAGCGTGGCCGGCCTGGACCGCCGGCCTCGTCATCCGGCTTCTCTTGTCGGCCCCCGCTGCCGGCGGCGGCTTCTTCGACGACGTCCCGACGAAAGGCTACGTTCGGGAAGACGTCGCCCTCGACGTTCTGGCCACCGGAAGCCGCGACAGCTCCGTCGTGGCCACGATCCGCTACGTCCGGCTCGTCCTCGACCCGGGGAGGCGGGACCTGGCGCTGGACTTCTGGCCGCAGCGCGAGGTGCTCCTCGTCGAGCGTGCCTCGGGAGAGCGGCTCGTCTTCGAGCGCCTGTCGGGGATCGTCCCTGCGGCCCGTGACGACGCGCTTCACCCGGTGGGCCGCATCGGCCTGGAGAGCGGAGGCGTCATCGAGACGTTCGGCCGCCCCGGCTCGGGCGCCGCGAGCGCCTGCGCCGGGCTCGACGGCCTCATACGGTTCGGGCGCGGCGAGATACCGGTGGCACAGGACGACCTGACGGTCCCGACCGTCCGGCTCGGGATCGAGCAGCTCGTGGCGGCCGCGCTCTCCCCCCGCGAGATCGAGGTCGTCAGCGAGACGGTCCCGATTCTCCTCAGGGCCGAATCGCAGGGGCTGCCGGTTGCTCCTCTGTCGATCCTGGAGATCCTCTTCCCGGGACGGCACTTCGCCCGCTCGGCGGCCGCTCTCACGTTTCGCGTCTCCAAGGCTGCACCCCTCGATCCTTCCAGCCCGCCCTGGTCGTCGATCACAAGGGCTCCCGAGATGACCGCCGGCGTTCCGGCGCACTGAGGATGAACCCGATGCCGGGACGCGGCGCTCTCCTTCTCATGACGCTTCTGGCGGCAACCGCCTCCCTCGCCGACGAACCCCAGATCTCGATGCTCCGCCTCGCCGATGAAGGCTCGCGGACCGTCTCCGTCGTCCGGGCTGCGCGCGGAGAGGGACGGGCGGCCACTGCCGTCGTGGTGCTGATGGGCCCGCGCGGGAACAGGATCTTCCTGAGGTGGTCGCAGCCGGAGCCGGGCGTCGTTCGAAACGAGGCGTGGCTCGGACGAAACGCATCCGTCGCCTTCACGCGCCGGGGAAGCGAGCCGGTTCTTCTCGAGGCCGGAGGGCACTCCGTTCGCTTCTACGAAGCCGACCTCGGCCGCCCGACCGTCCGCTGCTGGCTCCACGCTCTCGTGTCCAGGGTCGACCCCGCGA
>JBLMYG010000188.1:0-3887 GCA_050258155.1 Acidithiobacillales bacterium | reverse complement strand
CCGCATCCCGAGGTCGTCCGCGCCGCGCAGCGGATCACGCGAAACACCGTCCACAGCTACGGGCCGGCCGTGGGGCGGATGGACCTCCGATGCGAGATCGCCGAGTTCTTCAACCGCGACGGCCTCCTCGACTATCCCGAGTCCGACGTCCGGTTCCTCCCCGACGAGGTCCTCTTCACCCCCGGCACGCGTGCAGGGCTGGCGATGCTCCTCGAAGTGCTCGGCGCGGACGGCTCGGGCGTGGTCGTGCCACGGCCGAGCTGGGAGTACGACTGGTTCGTCGAACGGGCCGGAAAGCGAATCGTGGAGCTTCCGACCACGCCCCCCTCCTTTCTCCCCGACCCGGCCGAGCTCGACCACCTGCTCGCGCAGGGCGGCGTCTCCTCGCTGATCCTCAACAATCCCCACAACCCGACCGGCCGCGTCTACCCCCGGGTGCTCGTCGAGGAGCTGGTCCGCGTGGCGGTCGCGCACGGCGTCTACGTCCTCTACGACTCTGTCTATCAGCGCCTCGACTACGTCGGCTCGTTCGTCAACCCGGCCTTCGCCGACCCGGAGTGGCGCAACTGGGTCGTGACGCTCTCCGGGCTGTCGAAAATGGACATGTTCGGCGCCTCGACCGGAGCCCGCGCCTGCTGGATGGTGCTGTCCGACCAGATCCACGTCGGCAGCGTCAAGGCGCGCGAGATCGTGGCGAACCTCGCCGCGTGGCTCGTGGCGACCCCCTCGACCCTGGCGCAGGACTGGGCCCTCGCGGCGCTTCAGAGCCCGCTCGCGGGCCTCCGCCGGCCGTCGCCTTACATGCGGGCGCGCCGCGACTTCATGATCGATGCGGCCGACGCCATCGCCTCCCTCGGGGTTGTGCGGACCGACTTCGGGGGGACCTTCTACTCGCCGCTCGCGTTTCCGGGGCTCGTCGGCGAGCCCTTCATGCGTCTCCGGAACGGCGTCCGCGAGCGCGCTGTGGTCCGCGGCTCGGTGGACGCCTTCGACTTCCTCCTCGCGGGCGGCGTCGGCGGCATTCCGTTCGCGGCCTTCGCCGGGAGCGACGCCGCGCGGTACGGGACGTGGCAGCGCCTCTCGTACGGCTCCAAGGACGTCGCCGAGCTTTCGGTCTTCATGGACCGTGTCCGGTCGCGCATCGAGCAGAGGGGGCGGACCGGCTCCAGCGCGCCGCTTCAGGCCGCCGGGCGGGGGAGGAGCGCGGATGAGGAGGTCTGGGAGAGCTCCTGCGCCGACTCGGGCTACGGCGCTCTCGACGCTCTCGACCCGGCTTCTTTCGCCGACGCGCGGCACCGCTTCCTCGAGCGCCCGCATCCCTCGCACGTCCGACTGACCGGCACGAAGCACCCCGACTCCACGGCCCACCGGGCCGAGCAGCTCGCGCGGGCCCTCGGCTCGGCGCCACGGACGGCGCCCGACCACGCGCACCGGGCGCTGACGTATCTGGAGTGGAATCCGCTCGTTCAGGCCCGGCAGGAGTTCGAGGAGACGATCGCGGACCTCCTCGGCCCCTGCACCGAGGTGCTCCTCGACTACGAGGGGCGCCAGATCAGCCCCGAGTGGATCGACCTGCCGGAGAAGGTCGTCCTTGCCCTCCTCCGCCACGGCGTGATCCCCGGCGAGGAGCGACATCTCCTCTTTCGCGTCCCCAATCCGTGGATCGAGCAGGACGAAGAGAAGGTCTCCAAGATCCTCGCGTCGGTCGCGCGGGCGAACTTCCTCTTCCTCCTCGCCTGCGAGCGGCTCGGGATCGCGCCGCAGAGAAACGCCATTCACGAGATCACCGTCCCGCAGGTCAACTCGCGGGCGGAGCTCGGCGCGGTCGTCAAGATCGGGACGCTCTACCTGCAGGCGATCGACGGGCTCTTCGGGGGGCCGCCGGAGCGGGTCGACGCCTTTCTCTCGCAGCGGATTCCCGCCTCGCGCCGGGCCTCGCTGTCGGCCCGGGTCGCGCGGGTGCGGCTCGTTCCTCTCGTGGAGAACGTCGGAGCTCTCGCGCACCTTCCCGACCTCCTGGAGGCCTTCTACAGGGCGCTGGAGCGGGGCCGCGGCGCCCCCGGCCTTCCGACGCCCGACACCTTCCGGACGGACTTCGACCGGGTCGGCGCGTCCGTTCGCGTCTTCGTCGCCATGTCCGACACGGCCGAGCAGAGCGGGAAGATCGCGACCGACGTGGCCTACACGCTGGCCGTCGCGGGCCGGGAGGAGGCCGAACGCCGCCTTGCGGAGCGGGCCGGGCACCTCGGGGAGCCGGCGCCCTCGGTGACCTTCCTCGTCGGCGCGGGACGGGCGGGGTTCCGCGGCGGCTTCGATCCGGCTCACGAGGGGGTCATCGCCCAGTTCGCCCGGGCGGAGGGGGTTACGATGCAGGGGATCCGGGCCGACGCGCCCGGAGAAGCGGAGCGGCTCGCCACGAAGTACCGCGACGAGGCAGCGAAGGCGCGGCCGGCGCCGGCCGTCGGGACCGCCGAGAGGGAATCCCTCCTCCGGCTTCTCGAGGCCGGCGTCAAGGTGCACACCGACACCCTGCTCCGGGTCGCCCCGCTGCTCGCTCCCTTCGGCGGCCTCGTTCCGCAGACACGCGTCCGGATCCGGGCGACCGGCTCGGTGAACTACGGGCGCTCGATCCCCGAGTACCCGGAGGAGTGGGGTGGCGGCCAGTCGCTTCCGGACATCCGCGACCTCCGCGACGCGTGGCCCGAGGGGGTGACGCTTCCCCGCGCCATCGTCTACAACCTCGGCGTCACGACGCTGGGGTTCCCGGCGGTCACGAGCGACCTCGCGGCGCTCGACAAGCGGGCGGCGGTCCTCCTCGAGCGGCACGTGCCGGGATACCGTGAGATCCTCGCGAGCGAGCTCCCCTACTTCGTCCGGGAGTCCGTCGGGCTCGTCTTCGGCCGGCGCTTCGCCGAGATGGCGGCGAAGCGCTGCCTCCGGGCCGCGGCGGCGGTCTGGGTCGACGTGAGGGTGGTGGAGGAGCTCGTCGCCCCGACGTGCCTTTTCGCGATGGTCTACCTCCGGTACGTCGCGGAGGAGTCCGACAGCTGGGACGAGACGAAGGAGCACGAGAGCGCGACGACCCGGGAGGAGGAGCTGATCCGGGAGACGTCGAGCGGGGCTTTCTCGGCCCTCTGCGCCGAGCGCCCCGGCGACCGGTGGAGCCTCCTCCAGACGCTCCTCGACGCCGAGGAGGCGCCGCGCCTTCTCCTCGCGCGCGAGCTGACGATCGAGGAGAAACGCGAGTTCGTCGATCTCCGCATCGAGGGGTGGCTCCGGACGCTGCCCGACCCGCTCTCGCGGGAGCTGCGGCGGGACTGGTCGCTGCTCCGCGAGCTGGGCAAGGACGAGCTGACGCTCCGTGCCATCGAGCAGATGATCGCCCTCGAGACACTCCGGGGAAGCCGCGGGGCGTAAGAGATGTCCGGTCCGGGGGACGCCGGATTGCCATCCGGAGACAATTGAGAATAAGATCAAGTTTCAGGAGGGACGACTGTAATGAACCGGCGGGAATTCGCGAAGAAGGCCCTGGGAGCGGCGGCGATGGGGGTCCTGGCGAGTCGGACCCTGCTGGCCGAGGACAAGCCTGCCCAGAAGGGGGCCGACAAGCACGTCTGTAAAGGCCACAACGCGTGCAAGGGCCAGGGGGGCTGCAAGAGCGGCGACAACGGCTGCGCCGGCAAGAACTCCTGCAAGGGGAAGGGCGGCTGCGCCTCGGCCTCGATGAAGCACGAGTGCAAGGGGCAGAACGCCTGCAAGGGGCAGGGGGGGTGCAAGAGCGGCGACAACGGCTGCGCCGGCAAGAACTCCTGCAAAGGCAAAGGGGGCTGCGCGGTCCCGGTGAAGAAGGCCGCGTAGCCGGTCCGGCATCGTCCGGAGCGGCGGGG
>JBLMYG010000187.1:0-10248 GCA_050258155.1 Acidithiobacillales bacterium | reverse complement strand
GGCTGGGGCGCGCTCGGGATCCCGGCGGCCGGGGCCCTCGACACGGAAGCACTGCGCATTGCGAACCTCCTCGTCGGAAACCCGGAGGGAGCGGCCGGCCTCGAGATCACCCTTCTGGGACCGACGCTCGAGGCCCGCGGTGATATCGACCTCGCGGTCGTGGGTGGCGACTTCGGCCCCGCGCCGGGACGCGTCGTGAGACTGCCCGATGGCGAGCGCGTGGAGCTGCTCCCCCGCGAGCTCGGGCGTGGTTCGGCGCGGGCGATCGTAGCGGTCGCCGGTGGAATCGCCGTTCCTCCCGTCCTCGGGAGCCGCTCGACGTGCGTCTCGGCGGGCTTCGGCGGCCTCCACGGATGGCCCCTCCGGCGGGGAGACGCCCTCCCTGTCGGTGATCCCCTCGCCGCGCCGCACATCGAAGCTCGGGCCCCCGAGCTTCCGGTGGCGGGCGAGGTCACCCTGCGGGCCCTACCGGGGCCGCAGGCGTCTCTCTTCGGCGAATCGGCGACGGCGCTTTTCTACTCCACGGACTTCCGGATTCGCCCCGAGTCGAACCGGATCGGCTTCCGTCTGGAAGGCCCGCAGGTCGCTGGCGACCTGTCGGCCATCGAGGAGCTTCCGTCCGAAGGGACGGCCCTCGGCTCCGTCCAGATCACCGCGGACGGCCAGCCGATCGTCCTCCTCGCCGAGCGGCCCACGACCGGAGGCTATCCGAAGATCGCCACCGTCGTCGCCGCCGACCTCGGCCTCCTCGTCCGCGCGCAGCCGGGGGCCCGGGTCCACTTCGTCCCGACGACTCTGGTCGAGGCGCGCCGGCTTCTGACCGAAAGAGAGGAGAGAATCGCGAGGTCCGCGGTGGAGGTCCGGGGTCGTTGAGAACGATCGATCTCAACTTCGACGGCGGGGAGGGGTGCGACGACGCGGCGCTGATGCCGCACGTGACGACTGTGAACGTCGCCTGCGGCGCGCACGCGGGGGACGAGGAGACCATGCGCCGGGCGGCCCGCCTCGCGAGGGCGCACGGCGTCGCCGTCTTCGCGCACCCCTCCTTCCCGGACCGCGAGGGCTTCGGCCGGAAGGAGATGGAGCTTCCACCCCCGGAGATCGAGCGCCTCGTCCGCGAGCAGGCCAGCCTGCTCGGCCGGATCGCGGCCGAGGAGGAGGTCTCCCTCGCCGGCGTCAAGCCGCACGGCGGTCTCTATCACGCCGCCGCCCGGGACGAGGCGGTCGCAGCGGCCGTCGCCCGGGGCGTGCGCGCCGTCTCCCGGGCCCTCGTCCTCGTCTCCTCGCCCGGGTCGAAGCTGATCGGGGCGGCCCGCTCCCTCGGCCTCGCCGCCGCCGCCGAGGGCTTCGCCGACCGGGGCTACCGCCCCGACGGCTCGCTCGTGCCGCGTGGCACGCCGGGAGCGATCGTCGGGTCGCCCGACGAGGCCGCGGCACAGGCTCTCCGCATCGCGCGCGATGGCGTGGCCATCGCCGTGGACGGCACGCGCGTTCCCCTTGCCGTCGAGACGCTCTGCCTCCACGGCGACACCCCCGGCGCTGCGGCGAACGCCGCGGCGGTGAGATGTGTTCTGGAAGAGGCGGGTTTCGCTCTCCGCGCCCTGGCCCGCTACCAGATCCGCTCGACGCCGTAGCGTCGGATGCGCCGGTCGCCGGAGACCAGACAAAGGTCTTCGATCTGCGCCTGGGCGACGAGAAGGCGATCGAAGGGGTCTCGGTGGTGGGGCGGCAGCGCCCGACCGCGAGGGCATGCGAGAGTGCCACGGGTAACACGTGAAAATCGTTCAGCGCGATCTGCTCCGGGAGCACCGTGTCCAGGCTCCCCGGCAGATCCAGCCGCCCCAGAGCAGTCTTGATCGCCAGCTCCCAGGCGCTCGCCACGCTGAAGAAGACGATGCTCTTCGGGTCGCCGATGGCACCACGGGCACGCCTTGAAAGGCGCGGATCATCGAGCACCCACCAGAGGAAGGCGTGCGTATCGAGAAGAAACTTCACTCGAAGTGGCGTCGGATGGATCGGGGTAACGGGGCGTCGAAGTTCTTCCGGACGACGATGATCCCTTTGGCGCTCCCGGGGGCCCGGCGCGCTCCGGCGGTTGCGAGAGGTACTAGCCGGGCCACGGGTTTGCCCGCCTTGGCGAGTACGATCTCCTCGCCGGCCGCGGCCCGGTCAAGGAGGCGCGAGAAATGGGTCTTCGCCTCGTGGACATTGACAGTCCGGCTCATGCGCGGAGAGTGGACTAACAGGTGGACCAAGTCAAGCTCGTCCCTTTCGATCCACGCGCCCCGTGCGGGGTCAATGTGGGGCGGGCAGGTCCATCCCCGCGCGCGGGGAAGCCGTCTCAGCCATTCATGACATGGAGTGTCTGAAGGGTTTCGTATCACGGACAGATGGTGACCCGCAGCGATGCGGGTGCGCCATCCGGTCTGAGCTCGCTGTCCGGGCCCCGATTCAGCATGGCGCCGGCTCGAGGCGCTGGAAAATCGAAATGGCGAGCCCCTCGTCCACCACCTCGGCGCAGGCGACACCCCTTCCACTAAACTACGCCCGCATGGCGGATCTGGCGGCGCCGGTGACGGCGGCGGTGGCGGCCGAGCACGGCCTGACCTCCGGGGAGTACGAGCGGATCCAGTCGATCCTGGGGCGAGAGCCGAACCTGACGGAGCTGGGGATCTACTCGGCCCTCTGGAGCGAGCACTGCTCGTACAAGTCGTCGAAGGTCTTCCTCCGGGAGCTGCCGACTTCGGGCCCTCGCGTCCTCCAGGGGCCGGGAGAGAACGCCGGGGCCGTCGACGTCGGTGACGGATGGGCCGTCGTCTTCAAGATGGAGTCGCACAATCATCCGTCCTTCATCGAGCCGTACCAGGGGGCGGCCACGGGCGTGGGCGGCATCCTGCGCGACGTCTTTACCATGGGGGCGCGCCCCGTCGCGGTCCTCGACCCGCTCTTCTTCGGGAACCCGGCTGCCCCGCGGATGCACGACCTGATCGACGGAGTCGTTCGCGGCATCGGCGGCTACGGGAACTGCATCGGCGTGCCGACGGTGGGCGGCATGACCTTCTTCCACGCCGCCTACGACAAGAACATCCTCGTGAACGTGATGGCCGTCGGCCTCGTGCGGCACGACCGGATCTTCCGGGCGAAGGCGTCGGGGCCCGGGAACCCGGTTCTCTACGTCGGCTCGAAGACGGGGCGCGACGGCATCCATGGCGCCTCGATGGCCTCCGACATCTTCGACGACCGGAAGTCGCAGCGCCGGCCGACCGTGCAGGTCGGTGACCCGTTCGTGGAGAAGCTCCTTCTGGAGGCGGTCCTGGAGGTGCTCCGGGGCGACGCCGTCGTGGCGATCCAGGACATGGGGGCCGCCGGTCTCACGTCGTCCACCTTCGAGATGTGCTCCCGCGGCGGGGTCGGGATGCGGCTCGACCTCTCGAAGGTGCCGGTGCGCGCGACGGGAATGACGCCCTACGAGCTGATGCTCTCGGAGTCGCAGGAACGGATGGTCGTGGTGGCCCGGAAGGGGCGCGCCGAGGAGGTGGCCGCCGTCTTCCGGAAGTGGGGGGTCGAGGCGGTCGTGATGGGCGAGGTGATCCGCGAGCCGCGGATGCAGCTCTGGTGGCGTGGCCAGCTCGTCACCGATCTCGAGATCGCGCCGCTGGTCCGCGACGCGCCCGTCTATCGGCGGCCGGTCGAGTTACCTTCCGGCTCGCCGGTCCGGCCGGTCTCGCTCCCGCTGAACGACCCGCCGCCGGACGACGCGGCCCTCCTCCGGCTCCTCACCTCTCCGAACCTCTCGAGCAAGCGGTGGATCTGGACCCAGTACGACCAGACGGTCCGGACCAACACGGTGGAGGGCCCGGGCGGCGACGCGGCGGTCCTCCGGGTCCCCGGGACCTCGAAGGGGCTGGCGATGGCGACCGACGTGAACCCCCGCTACTGCGCGGCCGATCCGGGGCGGGGCGCGGCGTTCGCGGTGGCCGAGGCGGCGCTGAACCTCGCCTGCGCCGGCGCGCGGCCGCTCGCCGTGACGGACTGCCTCAATTTCGGAAACCCGGAGCGGCCGGAGATCCTGGGGCAGTTCGCGGCCGCGGTTCGGGGAATTTCCGAAGCGTGCCGGGCGCTGGAGACTCCCGTCGTCTCGGGAAACGTCTCCCTTTACAACGAGACGGAGGGCCGGTCGGTCCTCCCGACGCCCACCATTGGAATGGTCGGGCTTCTGGAGGACGTCGGCCGGGCGGTCCGGCCGCATTTCGCCCGAGAGGACGACGTCGTGGCCCTCCTCGGGGAGACGCGGGACGAGCTCGGCGCCAGCGAGTACCTCGCCACGGTCCTCGGCCGCGACGAAGGGCCCTGTCCGGTCCTCGATCTTCCGGCCCACCGGGCCCTGATCGAGCTTCTCGTCGAGCTGGCTTCGGACGGGATCCTCGCCTCGGCGCACGACGTCTCCGAGGGCGGGCTCGCGGTGGCGGCCGCCGAGGCCTGCTGCGGCCCGGTCCCCAGAGGCGCCGAGCTGAACCTCGTGACGCCCCTCTCCTCCACCCGCGCCCTCTTCTCGGAGTCGGCGCCGCGCGTCCTCGTCTCCTTCGAGCCGGGGCGCGAGATGACGGTTCTCTCCGCGGCGCGCCGTCTGGGCGTGCCGGCGTCGTTCCTCGGCCGGGTCGCGCCGGGGCGCCTCCGGGTTTCGGTGAACGGCGCGCCGGCCATCGACCTCCCGGTCGCGGAGCTCCTGACGTTCCGGGAGGACGCCTTCGAGCGGCTCATGGAGGGATCCCGATGAAGCGGCCTCGCTCCGGCCTCGCCGTAGCCGCGCTCCTCGCGACCCTCGGCCTCCCGGGTTCGCCGGCTCCGGCGGCCCCGCTCGCCCCGGGCGCGATCGCTCCCGACTTCACCCTCCCCACCGCGAGCGGCGGGAAGCTCGTCTCGCTGAAAGAGCTCCTGGGCCGGAGCCGGGCGGTCGCGATCCTCTTCATCGCCACGAGGTGCCCCGTCTCGAATGCTTACAACGAGCGGATGGCGCTCCTCTCCGCTGTGTACGCGTCAAAGGGAATCGCCTTCGTCGGGATCAACTCGAACAAGACCGAGCCGGCGGCCGAGGTGGCCGCGCACGCGAAGGCGAACGGCTTCGGCTTCCCCGTCCTGAAGGACGAGGGAAACCGGGTGGCCGACGCGTACGGCGCGACGAGGACGCCGGAGGTTTTCCTGCTCGACCCCTCGGGAACCGTCGTTTATCACGGGCGGATCGACGAGAACCAGGACGACGCGAAGAACGTCATGTCGCCCGACTTCAGGAATGCCCTCGACGCGGTTCTGGCGGGAAAGCCGGTTCCCGTCGCGGAGACCAAGGCCTTCGGCTGCACGATCAAGCGCGTGTGAGAGCCCTCCGAACCGTCCTCCCGTTCTCTGCAGCGCTGGCGCTCCTCGCCGGCGGGCCCGGCTCCGCCGAGCCGGTGAAGCTCCTCCGACCCGACCAGTACAGGTCGCGCGTCGTCGCGCCGAAGAGGGGGCGGGTCCTCCTCGTGAACTTCTGGGCGACCTGGTGCCTCCCCTGCCGTGAGGAGATGCCGAGGCTCGTGGCCGCGGCGAAGACTTTTTCCTCGAAGGAGCTCGCCGTCGTGCTCGTGGCGACGGACACGCCGAAGACGGCCCGCGGCGTCCCCAAGTTCCTCGCCGAGGTGAAGGCGCCGTTCGTCTGCTGGCAGGTGAAGAGCCGCGACCCGCAGCCGTTCATCGATGCCGTGGACAAGACCTGGGACGGCACGCTCCCCTATACCCTCGTCTACGACAGGAACGGCGGGGTGGCGGCCCGGCTCGCCGGTGCGCAGACCGAGGCGTCCTTCATCGAGGCGGTGCGGAAGGCGCTCGGGGCGCCGCGGTAGGGCGGCGCCGATGCCGCGAGCCCGCCGCCGGCCGAGGACCTGGCCGATCGCCACGCGCCGGTTCAAGGTGCACGCGGGGGACCTCGGTCGGGCGCCGGCGGCGAGCGACTCCTTCACGGAATTCTGGGACGGCCTCCCGCACCTTCTGGCGGCCGATTCGCTTCGCGCGGTCGTCCGGGCGATCGCTGCGGCGCGCCGGCGGCGCAGGCCGGTCGTCTTCGGCTTCGGGGCGCACGTCGTCAAGACCGGCCTCTCGCCGACGCTCATCGCCCTGATGCGGTCCGGGTACGTGACGGCGCTCGCCACGAACGGGGCGAGCGGGATCCACGACTTCGAGCTGGCAACGCACGGTGCTACTTCGGAGGACGTCGGGTCGGTCCTCGGAGACGGGGAGTTCGGAATGAGCCGGGAGACGGGGGTCGGCGTCTTCCGGGCCCTTCGCGAGGGGCTGGGGAAGGGGTGGGGCTACGGACGCGCTCTGGGCGAGTTCCTCCGGAAGAGCCGCTCGCCGCACCGGGACCTCTCGATCTTCGCGGCCGCCGCGGAGCTGGGGCTGCCGCTGACCGTTCACGTCGCCCTCGGAACCGACACCCTGGCGCAGCACCCGGGAATGGACGGAGCGCTCGTGGGCGAGATGTCGATGCGCGACTTCAGGACGCTGCAGCAGGTCGTCGCTCGGCTGGGGGAGGGCGGGGTCTTTTTGAACGTCGGCTCTTCGGTCATCCTCCCCGAGGTGTTCCTCAAGGCGCTCTCGCTCTCCCGTAACCTCGGTCACGAGGTCCGGAACTTCACGACCGTCGACCTCGACATGATCCGCCACTACCGGCCGCATGAGAACGTCCTGAAACGGCCGATCCTCGCGGGGGGAGCTTCGTACGCCATCACCGGCCACCACGAGATCACGCTGCCTCTCCTGGCGCAGGCGCTGCTCCTCGGGCTGGGGGATCGGACGTGACCCCCCGCGAGCTCGCGGCCCTCGCCGAGGCCGCTGGCAGCGTCACCGTGGCCGTCGTCGGCGACCTGATGCTCGACGAGACGTGGACGGGGGAGGTGACGCGCGTCGCCCCGGAGGCGCCCGTGCCGCTCCTTCTCCTTCAGGCGATGAGCCGGCGGGCCGGCGGCGCCGGGAACGTTGCCGAGAATCTCTCGGCCCTCGGGGCCCGGGTCATCCCCCTCGGGGCCGTCGGGCTGGAAGAGGAAGGGGCTTGGCTCGCCCGCCGCCTCTCGACCCTTTCCGGTGCCCGGGCGACGGTCGTCTCCGACCCGAGACGGACGACGCCGGTGAAGCGCCGGATGGTCTCGGAGGGGCGCCAGTTGCTCCGGGTCGACCAGGAGATTTCCGCGGGCCTCTCCCCGGAGGCGGAGGCGGAGCTTCGGGAGGCCGCGATACGTGCCGTCGCGGAGGCCGACGTTCTTCTCCTGTCCGACTATGCAAAGGGGACGCTCACTCCGGGGATCACCTCGGCGCTCCTCGCCGCCGCGCGGCGGAAGGGGATCCCCGCCCTCGTCGATCCGAAGGGGCGTGACTACGCGCGCTACCGCGGCGCCGCCATCGTGACGCCGAACCGGAAAGAGCTGGAGACCGTGAGCGGCGAGGCGGCCTCGGACCTCGACGCCGTCGCCGCACTCGGCCAGCGGCTCCGCGACGAACTCGCGCTCGACGCCCTCCTCGTCAAGCTCTCTGCGGAAGGGATGCTGCTGCTCGAGAGGGGTCGCCCCCCCTGCCGGATCCGGAGCCGCGCGCGGGAGGTCTTCGACGTGACGGGAGCGGGAGACACCGTCCTCGCCGCCCTCGGCGTGGCCCTCGGCGCAGGGCTCGACCGCCCCGCGGCCGCCGAGGTAGCGAACCGGGCGGCCGGCTGCGCCGTCGCGCGCGTCGGAACGGCTCCGGTCCACTGGGCGGACCTCCTCGACGGGCTGACGGCGGCCCCCGAGGAGAAGCTCCTCGACCGAGGGCACCTCGGCGCCGTCTGCGGGACGCTCCGGCGGGCCCACCGCCGCGTCGTCTTCACGAACGGCTGCTTCGACCTGCTCCATCCGGGACACATCCGCCTCCTGACCGAGGCGCGGAAGCTGGGAGACTTCCTGGTCGTCGGCCTGAACAGCGACGCCTCCGTCCGGAAGCTGAAAGGGCCGGAGCGCCCGATCCTCTCCGAGCGCGACCGCGCGCAGGTTCTCGGCGGCCTCGACGCCGTCGACGCCGTCGTCCTCTTCGACGAGGAGACTCCCGAGCGGCTCCTCGAGGCGGTCCGCCCCGACGTCCTCGTCAAGGGGGGCGACTACACCGAGGCGACGGTCGTCGGCGCCCCGTTCGTCCGGTCGTACGGGGGGACGGTGGCGCTCGTCCCCCTCGTTCCCGGCACGTCCACGACGGCGATGGTCTCGAGAATGAAGGGGGACAGCTGATGCGGGCCTACCTCGCCGAGCTCGCGGCGCTCGCGTCAGGCGCCGGGGAGACGATCGGGCCGGCCCTCGCGAAGGCGGCAGCGCTCGTGACCGATGCGGCGCTGGCGGGCCGGACGACGCTCGTCTTCGGCAACGGGGGGAGCGCCACGCAGGCGCAGCACTTCGCCGCGGAGCTGGTCGTCCGCTTCAAGGACGACCGGAGGGCGCTCCCCGGCCTGGCCCTCTCCGCCGACGTCTCGGTCCTGACGGCCTCCGCGAACGACTACGGCTACGAGACCGTCTTCGCCCGGCAGGTCGAGGCGCTCGGCCGCCCGGGCGACGTGGCGGTGGGCCTCTCGACCTCGGGGAGGAGCCCGAACGTCCTCGCGGCCCTCTCCGCCGCGCGGAAACGGGGACTCGCGACGATCCTGATGACGGGGGAGACCGGACGGGCGGAGGCGGAAAGATGGGATGTCGGCCTCGTCGTCCCCTCGGCGGAGACCGCTCACGTGCAGGAGATCCATCTGGCCGCCCTCCACCTGATCTGCCGGCACGTGGAAGACGCGCTGAAGAGAGAAGAGTGAGGACGAGATGACCGTGAAGGCCGCTCGCGATTCCGGCGAGATCCTCGAGGCGGCCCGTGCCGACGGCCGGACGATGCTCCTCGAGCCGGAGGTCTACGCGCTCCTCTCCGGCGCCGGCTTCGACATTCCGCGATACCACTTCTGGGAAGGGGTGCCCGGCGACCGCCTCCCCGAGGCGGCGCAGACCTTTCTGGCCCCGCTCCGCGCCGCGGGCTGCGTCCTCAAGATCGTCTCGCCCGATCTCCTGCACAAGTCGGACGTCGGCGGCGTGGCGACGGCTGCGGCCGAGGAGGAGGCCGTGGTGTCGGCGGCCGGGATGATCTGGGACGAGGTGGGACGAAGGTCGCCCGGAGCGGAGCGGCTCGGGATTCTCCTTCTCGAAAGACTCTCGCCGCTCTCCGGCTCACCCGCAGCGGAGACGCTCGTCTCGCTCAAGCAGGACCCTGCATTCGGCCCCGTCCTCGTTCTCGGCCTGGGCGGGCTCCTGACGGAGTGGTTCGACAGCCTGAGCGGCGGGCGCTCGACGGCGATCCTCGCGCCGGGAGGGGTCCGGGAGGGGCTTCTCGCCGCCGCAGCGGCCTCGCCCGCCTTCGCCCTTCTCTTCTCGCCGTCCCGCCTCCACGAGACGCCGCCGCTCGACGTCTCGGCGGTCGCGGGGAAGCTCGAGGCGCTGGGGCGGCTCGCGACGGCGTTCGCGCCCGACGCGGGAAGCGAGCTGACGCTGGAGGAGCTGGAGGTGAACCCGCTCTTCCTGCTCGGAGACGGGCGCTGGGTGGCCGCCGACGGGAAGGCGCGCCTTTCCGTCCGTCGCGTGGGCCGGCCGGCGCGCCCGGTCCGGAAGATCCGGAAGCTCCTCGAGCCGGAGAGCGCCGCGGTCTTCGGGGCGTCGACGACGGCGATGAACCCGGGCCGGATCATCCTCCGGAACCTGAAAGCTTCGGAGGGGCTCCGGTACGGGAAGCTCTGGGCCGTCCACCCGAAGGCCCCGGCCGTGGACGGCGTGCCGTGCGTGCCGAGCGGGCGCGACCTCCCCGAAGCGGTGGATCTCGCCGTGATCGCCATCCCCGCCGAGGGAGCACGCGACGCGGTGAAGGATCTCTGCGCCACGGGGAAAGCGACCTCGATCATCCTGATCCCGGGGGGCTTCGCGGAGACGGGGCAGCTCGCCCTCGATGAGGAAATCCGCGGGACGCTCCTGGCGAGCCGCGAGAGGCCCGACGGCGGGCCGGTCCTCGTCGGCGGCAACTGTCTCGGCATCGTCTCGAAGCACCGGTACAACACATTCTTCGTGCCGTACTACAAGCTGCCGTTCCATGACGCCCCGGGCGACCGGCTCGCGGCCATCAGCCAGAGCGGCGCGTACCTCGTGTCGCTGACGAGCAACCTCGACGGGATCATCTTCC
>JBLMYG010000186.1:0-6925 GCA_050258155.1 Acidithiobacillales bacterium | reverse complement strand
ACGCGGTTCGGGATCCGGTTGTATCGGAGGACGGCCGGCACCCATTCTCGCCCGGAGCGGATCACGTGCGTCCGGACCGGCGAAAAGGGATGGACCAGAAGGCCGCTCCTCCTCATCGCCCCGATGATCTTCCCGGCAAGAGCCGTCGAGGCCCCCTCCGAAGCGACCCGGTCACGGCGGCTGAAGGAGACGACAGGCTGCTCGCGCCACTCCCTGTACGCGGCGAACTCGGTGCCCCGTTTTCCGTACCGCTCCCTCAGAAACCGCTCTCCCGGGACGTAGACCATGGCGCCGCGGAGAGACGGGAGGAGCGAGTCCGCGTGCAGCGACACGAAGACCGTCCGGTCCGGCGGGATCTTCTTCTTCGCGGGGCCCGGCCGATTCAGGAGGCTGTTGGCGAGGTACCAGCGGAGGTGAACCCCGACGGCCGGATCGGCCAGGTTGTACGGAGGGTTCGTCAGGAGGAGCTGGGATTTCCGCGAAGAGAGGCGATCCTTGTCGACGACCTTCCAGCCAAGGCCGACATCCCTCGTCGTCATGAGGACGTCCGCCCTGGTCTTCTCCTTGAGGAGCTTGCGGAGCCGCACCGCGACGTCGTAGACATACGTCGCCTCCCAGAGCCCTCCGTGGATCGTTCCCGTGTCCGTTCCGCCGTGCCCGGCGTCAATGACGACGCGGACGCCGGCCAGCCCCTTAGCCGGCATGGGCTGGGCGAACTGCGCCGTCTCGGCCCGCTCGAGCGCGTAAGCCCGGGCGCGCGGGTCGTCGGGCGGGAGGAACTCCGCCGAGAGGACATCGAGGGGGATCTTGACGGGGTAGCCGACCGGAATCGCATGAACGTCGTCGATATCCGACCGGACCGCGAGCGCGTTGGCGAGCTCGATGACGTCCGCTGCGTGAATCCGCCCGGTGAACCGAACGACGACGGCGGAATAGAGAGCCTCTCCCTTGCGCAGGCGATAGAGGGCGTACCGGCCCTTCGCGTCCTCACCGTACGCCAGCTTCGGCGGCGCCGTCTCCTCCAGCGCCTCGGCGTCGCGGAACGGCGGGAGAAGCAGCTCCACGGGGATCCGGACCGTGGTCCCCCGGCCGGCCGTTCCCGCCGGGAGGCGGTTCTCGGCCGCGAGCGCCGTCGCGAGATCCGCACGGCCGGTGAACCACGCGGCGATCTCTGCGAGGCTCTCCTCCGTCACGGCGATGTGCAGCCACCCTGCCGTCGCGCGAACGTCCGACGGAAAGAGCGCCCGGATCGCCGCGAGCTTCACGTCGCCCGCGAGCGCGGCGTACGGCACGACCACGGGGCGTTCGGCGGACGGTCCCCCCGGGAGGGCGAGGATCTGCCCGGCCGTGGCGGGGTCGGCCACGAGGCGGTGCGCGAACTCCATGGGCGTCTCGCCCTCCAGCGGGCGGGCCTCGACGGAAATCTTCCCGTCGGCGAGGACGACGGTGAAGTCGCGCGAGACCGTGACCCGGCGCTCCGGACCGGAGGGAGCGCCGGGGGGCGCCGCCGTCGCGGCGAGGAAGAGCGCGAGGGCGATCGTGTCCGGCCTCAACGCCCGACGCGGGGCGGCCGGCGGCCTGAGATGCCCGCGGCCGCCTCGATGACGCGGGCGATGCGGAAGAGCAGCGGCTCCGAGTCGGCCGGTCCGATCAGCTGCATGCCGATCGGCAGCCCTTCCGCCGAGAAACCCGCCGGAACGGACAAGGCCGGGAGCCCGGCGAGGCTGGCCGGGACCGTGAAGATGTCGGCGAGGTACATCGACAGCGGGTCTGCGGTCTTTTCGCCGAGGGCGAACGCCGGCTCGGGCGAGGTCGGACAGAGGATGGCGTCCACCTCACGGAAGGCCTCGGCGAAGTCGCGAGCGAGGAGCGCCCGGACCCTTTGCGCCCGTCCGTAGTAGGCATCGTGATAGCCGGAAGAGAGAGCGAAGGTGCCGAGGAGGATCCGCCTCTTCACCTCGGGCCCGAACCCGGCGGAGCGCGTGTCGCTGTAGAGACCCGCGAGCGTCCCGTCGCCACGGCGGTCCCCAAAGCGAACGCCGTCGAATCGCGCGAGGTTCGACGACGCCTCGGCGGTGGCGGTGAGGTAGTAGACGGGAACGGACATCGGCACGCGAGGGACCGAGACCTTCGTCAGGGCGGCCCCGGCCCGCCCGAGGGACGCCGCCGTGGCCGCGAGCGAGGCGGCGACTCCCGGGTGGAGACCGCCCTCGGCCGATTCGGCCTCAACGAGGAGTCCGATCCTCACGCCTTCGATCCCCCTCCCGAGGCCCGAGAGAACGTCCGGTACGGGGGATCGAAGAGAGGTCGAATCGCGAGGGTCGGCACCGGCCATCAGCCCGAACGCGAGCGCGGCGTCCTCGACGCTGCGGGCGAGGGCGCCTGCCTGGTCGTACGACGACGCGAAGGCGATGAGGCCGTAACGGGAGACCCGCCCGTACGTCGGCTTGACGCCAACGAGGCCGCAGAATGCGGCGGGCTGCCGGACCGAGCCGCCGGTGTCCGTGCCGAGGGCGAGCGGTACGGCACCGGCAGCCACCGCCGCGGCCGACCCCCCCGAGGAGCCCCCCGGCACGTGGTTGAGATTCCACGGATTCCGGACGGGCGAGAACGCCGAGTTCTCGTTCGAAGAGCCCATCCCGAACTCGTCACAGTTCGTCTTCCCGACCACGACGGCACCGGCCTTCACGAGCCGCTCGACGCACGTCGCGTCGTCGGGCGCGACGAACCCGGAGAGGATTCGCGAGCCGGCCGTCGACGGAAGCCCCGCCACGTTGATGTTGTCCTTGACGGCGAGGGGAACGCCGGCCAGTGGCATTTCCTCCCCCGCCGCCGCCCTCCGGTCCACGCGGGCGGCCGCGGCCAGCGCCTCGTCTCCCGCCACGTGAAGGAAGGCGCCGAGCTTCTCCGACGCCTCCCGGACGCGACGGAGGGAGGCTTCCGCAAGGTCGGCGGCAGCGATGGCGCCGGAGCGGACGGCGGCTGACAGCTCCCCGATCGGGCCGTCGAGCAGGGTCTCGGCCGAACGTGCCAACCTCAGTCCCTCGAGACGACCCGGGGCACTACGAAGTGTCCGTGGGCGGTCTCCGGCGCGTTGGCCTCGAAGACCGGCCCCGGCGGCGTGCCGGCCACCTCGTCCCTCCGGAGAGGGGTCGCCGGGCCGTCGGGAGCCTCGGGGAGAAGCGCCTCCGGCACTTCGCGGAGGGCCTCGAAATGCTCCACGATGCGCGTCAGCTGCCCGGAGAGCTCCGCCTCCTCGGCCGGTGAGAGCCTGAGCGCCGCCAAGCGTGCCACCCTGGCGACGAGATCCCGGTCGATCTTCATCGAAAAATTATAGCGGCGGCTGTGCTACCTTGGTGTCACCGGTTCGCATGCGTCCGTTTCTGGTGTTCGCGCCGGGTGGAGAGATTCCGGACGGAATCCGGCGGACCCTCGTCGAAGCCGGAGCCGAGGCCCTCGTGGCAGGGAGTCTCGAGGAGGCGGCCTCGGCCCTCTCGCGGGAGCGGCCGGACGCCGTCCTCGTCGTCCCGCCCGGACACTTCTCGGATGCGGCCGGCCTCGTGGCCCGCCTGCCGGCGGATCGGACGCCGCCGCCCGTCTTCGTTCTCTCCGGTGAGGACAGCGCCTCCCGGTCCCCTGCCGTCGAGGTCCTGTCTCCCGACCGCTGGGCACAGGCTGCGGCGTCCCTTGGTGCCGGCGCGGGCGACGCCGACTCGGGGCTCCTCCTCTCCCGCGTCGAGCTGACGGCGCTTCTCGCTCTCTGGGAGGAGGTGATCGAACGGAACGAGGACCTGAGCGAGCGGGCGCTCCGGACGCTCGCCCGCTTTCTGGAGGCCTCGCGCGTGAGCCTCTTCCGCTGGAAGCCCGGCGATGCGCAAGCGACCGTCGTCGCCTCGAGCCTTGGATCGCCGGCCGTCGGCCGTGGCGTCGAGATCGCGCGCTACCCCGAGCTTCGGGCGGCGGCCGCCCGCTCCGGCGCCGTTCTCGTCGAGGAGGTGGAGAGCGATCCGCTGATGGACGACGCGAGCCGCTTCCTCGCCGGCGCTCCGGTCCGCTCGCTCCTCTGCCAGCGCCTGCCGGGCACGGGGAGCGCCCTCTTCCTGCACGCCGTCCGGGACACCGTCCCGTTCGGCCTGACCGACGTCGCCCTCGTCGGCGCGACCGTCCGCCTGCTTCAGGCCGTCCGGGACGTCCGCGCCCCCCGCGGGACCGGGGCGAAGGCCGAGCGGAAGCGCCTCCGGGCGGTGGAGCTCCTCTTCCGCGGCATCCCCGAGCCGACGGCCCTCGTTTCGACCACGGGCGAGATCCTTCTCGCCAACCCGCCGTTCCTCGCGCTCACCGGCCGGGTCGCCTCCGAGGTGATCGGCCTCGACCATCGCGCGCTCCTCCGCCCGGCGCTCCCCGAGGACGAGTTCGGCCCGCTCTCGGAGAGCGCCGGCTCGGAGGTGACCGCACGGCGGGCGCGCCTCGCCGCCGCGAGCGGCGAGTCGATCCCGGTCGAGGTCCTCTCGCTTCCGGCGGCCGACGAAACCTACAGCCAGAGCGGCTGGTCCGCCCTGACCCTCCGGGATCTCAGGCCCGACCACGCCCGTCGGGCCCGGGAGCTCGTCCTCGAGAAAGAAGTCGCCGAGGCGAATCGCGAAGTGGCGGAGAGCCAGCGGCGACTCAGGGAATCCGACGCGTCGCGCGCCCGTTTCTGGACGGCCGCCGCGCATGAGCTCCGGACGCCACTCGCGATCGTCCAGTCGCATCTGGAGGTGGTTCTCTCGGATCTCGCGGACGGGATCCCGGAGCAGCCGGCGGCGCTCCTCGCGAGCGCCTCCGAAAGCCTCCGCCGGCTCGAGCGGCTGATCGCGGACGTTCTCGACGCGACCGTCGCGGGGCGGGCGCGCACGCCCGCGGCGCTCGCGGACGTCGCCCTGCCGGAGGTCCTGGAGGGAATACGGCCCGATCTCTCCGCGACCGCCTTCCGGCGCGGCTGCGCGCTGACCATCGACGTCCCGCCAGGCCTTCCTCTCGTCCGCGGCGACAGTGAACGGGTGGAGCGTCTCCTCTTCAGCCTGATCGATCACTCCCTCCGCGCCTCCCCCAAAGGAGAGACGGTCGCCGTCACGGCGGCGTACGGGGACCGCGGGGTGGAGGTCCGCATTCTCGACGCGGGTCCCGCCTTCCCGCCCGGCCGGGCCGAGGAGCTGTCCGACGACATCGGCTCCGCGCGCGGCAGCGCCGAGTTCGGCCTCGCGGTGGCGCGGCGGCTCGCCGACGCCATGGGCGCCGAGCTCCGGACAAAGGCCGAGCCGGGCGGAGCGGCGGCCAAGATCGTCTCGTGGCCGGCCGGCCGCTGCTGATGGAGGTCTCCATCGCGTCGGCGCGGCGGGGGCGGGGCCGCCGCGCCGACGTCCGCGCCGCCGTTGCGGCCGCGTGGGACACGGGCGACACGGTTCTCGTGACGGGAGGCGCCGTCCGGGACGCCTTTCTCGCGGCTCGCGGCGGCGTCAGAGCGGGCCGTGGGCGCCGGGACCTCGACATCGCCGTTCCCTCCGGCCGCGCAGCTCCCTTCGGCGCCGCGCTGGCCGTCCGCCTCGGCTCGCGGCCTGTCGCCATCGGGACCCCGCCGCGGCGGATCCTCCACTTTCCGCTCCCGGACGGGAGCGTCGACCTCTGGGAGAGCGAGGCCGAAGTCCGTCGCGACCTCGCTCGCCGCGACTTCACGGTCAACGCGCTCGCCTTCGAGATCCCCTCCTGGCGTTTCCTTTCGCCCGCAGGCGCCCTCCGCGACCTTTCCGCTCGTCGCCTCGCTCCCACCCGTCCCGGCGTCCTTCTGGAGGATCCGCTGCGGGTCCTCCGCGCCGCGCGGCTCCTCGCGGAGCTTCCGGGGTTCCGACTGGTCCCGGCCGCCCTCCCTGAGCTTCGGCCCGCGGCCAGGCGGCTCGGCGCCGTCGCCGCCGAACGCCGACTTGCAGAGCTCGACCGCCTCCTCTCGGCGGCCCCCGGAGACGCGGCGAAGTCCCTCAGGCTTCTCGAGGGATGCGGCGCCCTGAGCGTTCTCCTTCGCGGCGTCGCGCCGACGGAACGCCGAGAGGGGATCCGCCGGGTGGCGCGGATGAAGAAACCGTGGCCGGCGGTCGCGCGCGTCTTTCTCCTGTCACCGCTTGGCAGCCGGAAAGTCCTCGAGATTCTTCGAACGTGGAAGACCACGAGGCGGGAGCAGCAGCTCGCGACCCGCCTCCTGGCCCTCGAGGAATCCCTGAAGGGGCGGGCGCGCCGGGCGCGTTCCTGGCGCCGCGAGGTCGTGGAGACGCTCCGGTCCGTCTCCCCTTTCTTGGAAGAATCCGTTCTCTTTCTCTCGGCCCTCCCGGGGACCTATCCCGCTCGCCTCGCGGAGTCCCTCGCCCCCCTCCTTTCGGACTCAAGGCGGCGAACCCGCCTCCTCCGCCCCCGGCGGCCGCTCGACGCCGTGGCGGTTCTCCGCGGCCTCGGCGTACCGGAGGGACCTCGTTTCGGGGCCCTCCTCTCGGAGCTCGACATGGCTCTCGCCTCGGGGGAGATCCGCGGCCCGGCCGCCTCGCGCCGCTTCCTGGCCGACCGCGCGGCGGCGGTGCCGCGTTGATTCGGCTCCCGGCCTTTGCTACCGTGAGACGCAAGCCGCCGCGATGGACCTGATCGAGCTGCTCAAGTTCGTCACGAAGAAGGAGGCGTCCGACCTTCACCTGAAACCGGGACGCCCCCCGCTGCTCCGCTTGTCCGGCCGGCTGGTCCCGCTGAAGACCGACCCGCTCACGCCGAAGGAAATCGAGGACATGGTCCTCCCGATCCTGACGCCGTACCAGCGGGACAAGCTCCAGCAGAACTACGCCGTCGACCTCGGCTACGGCATCACCGGCGTGGCCCGGTTCCGCGGCAACATCTACCTGCAGCGCGGGAC
>JBLMYG010000185.1:0-4179 GCA_050258155.1 Acidithiobacillales bacterium | reverse complement strand
GCATGGGGGTGCGCCGCCCTCGACGTGGCGCACGGACGACCCGGCCGCCTCTCGTTGCTGTCGTCACAGGGGCTCCTGCTGCGTGACACAGTGCCACGCGCCCCCTCCCGTCAGAAGCTCCTTCGCCGGAACGCCGACGATCCGGCGGCCGGGAAAGAGCGGCTCGAGGGCGCGGAGGGCAGCGTCGTCCGAGGGGGCGCCATAGACGGGGACGACGACGGTGCGGTTGCCGATGTAGAAATTGACGGAGCTGGCGGGCATGGCTTCGCCGTCTTGGTCCTCGACGAGCCCGGGAGAGGGGAGCCTCACGAGGTCGAGCTTTCGACCGTTTGCGGTCCGGAACGACCTCAGATCTTTCTCGATCTCTTCGAGGGCTCCCAGGTTCGGGTCCACCGGGCCCTCCGGGTGCATGCAGACGACGACCCCTTCGGCGACGAAGCGGGCGAGCGTGTCGACGTGCCCGTCGGTGTGGTCGTTCCGGAGTCCCTCGCCCAGCCAGAGGACCTTCTCCACGCCGAGCGCCTCGCGGAGGCCGGCCTCGACGTCCTCCGCCGTCATTCCGGGGTTCCGGTTCGGGTTCAGGAGGCACTGCCGCGTCGTGAGGCAGGTGCCCGCACCGTCCACCTCGACGGCGCCCCCTTCCAGCACCCACGGGACGGTGAAGGCGCGCATCCGGGCGGCCAGCGCCACGCGCGCCGAGACGAGGTCGTCGCCGGGCAGCATGTACTTGGCCCCCCAGCCGTTGAACGCGAAGGAGACCGCGGCGACCCCCTCCTCGCCCTTCACGAAGAGAGGCGCGATGTCGCGGAGCCAGATGTCGCCGAAGGGGATCCTGTGGAACCGGGCGGGGATCCCGGCCAGCCGAGACCGCGCCGTGGCTTCGTTCCGCTCGTCAGGAACGAGAACCTCCAGGCTCTCCCCGCAGGGACTTCCCGTCGCCGGGTCGATATCGGCGATGGCACGGGCCATCTCGAGCCACGCCTCCCGAACGGGCCCGAGCGCCGCTTCCCAGAGATGGGCGTGCGAGGGCCACGCGACCCAGACCGCGCGGTGCTCCTCCCACTCCGCGGGCTGCCGGTACCCGGCGGCGCGGGGGGTGGCGGAGAGGGCTGCTCTCGTCACTCCGGCAGGAACTCGCGTGTCAGGTTCCGGTTCCGGTCGGCCTCCACGAGGACGTCGTCCTCCACGCGGATGCCGCCGCAGGCCGTGAGCCGGTCGATGAGCGGCCAGTCGAAGGCGTCCGACGTTCGTCCGGCCCGGTACGGCTCGAGGAGCATCGGGATGAAGTAGAGACCCGGCTCGATCGTGAAGACCATCCGCGTCTCGATCGTCCGGGTCGTCCGGAGCGAGGGATAGTCCTCGGGCGGCGGCAGGGCCGCCCCCTCGCGTGAAGCCTGGCGCCCCGACACGTCGTGGACCTGCACGCCCAGGAAGTGCCCGAGGCCGTGCGGGAGGAAGGGGAGCGTCAGCTTTCTCTCGACGGCCTCGTCGAGAGAGACCTTGAGGATGCCCGTTTCGGCGAGGAGGGCTCCGATCCGCCGGTGCGCCTCGCGGTGAAGATCGGTGTAGCTCCGGCCGGGCCGCGCCGATTCGGCGAGGACCTTCTGGAGCGCCTTCATCCCGTCGAGGAGCCTCACGAAGACCGGGTCGGCCTTCGCGGTGACGTAGGTCCTCGTGATGTCCGAGCCGTACATCCGGACCGAGGCGCCCGCGTCGATCAGGAAGACCCTGCCCGGGGCCGCCTCGTGCCCGCGCTTTCCGTGGTAGTGGAGCGTCGCGGCCCGCTCGTCGAGCGCGATGATCGTCGTGTAGGGGAGGGCATCCTCCGGGTCACCCACGGCGGTGACGTAGGCGTGGTGGATCTCGATCTCGGAGGCCCCGGCACGGAAAGCGGCCTCCGCCGCCCGGAACCCTTTAGCGGCCCGGGCCGTGGCCTCGGAAAGCGTCGCGACCTCGTACGGCGTCTTGTACGACCGCTCCCAGTCGAGCCGGGCGACGAGCCCCTTCGGGTTCAGGCCGGCGCCGGCGAAACCCTTCGCCTTCGCGGCCGGCTCGTCGGGCCCGACGAAGGCGGTCTTCGCGCTGAAGGGGATCGCGGCGGCCTCCTTCCACGCCTCCTCGGGCGTCGCGACGTCAACGACCTCGAAGGCTTCCCGGACGAAGTCGGGCGCCGGGGCCGGGGGCGCGTACCAGTAGTCGCGCGGCGTGACGCGGAGGATCCGGGGCTTCCGGCCCGGCGTGAATTCGAGGAGGTGGTGCGGTCCCTCGACCGGGGCCCAGTGAGCGAAGTGCGGCGTCGAGCGGAACGGCGCGTCCATGTCGTCCGCGAAGTAGGTGAACGGAGCGCCCGAGTGGACGAGGAGGCGCTCGAACCCCGTCTCCGAGAGGGCACGGCCGGCCGTAGCGACCCGCTCGGCAACATGTGCCGCGAAGAGGGAGGGGAGGTCCTTCATGGCGCGATGTTATCGGAGACCGGGCGCGTCCGTGACGGGTCAGGCCGGGAGGGCCGTGGGCGGAAGAGCGCGCTCGGCCGTCTCGACGAGGCGGGCCAGGACTCCCGCGAGATCCTCCCGGGTCCGGATGATCTCGTCGTGCAGCGCGGTGAGCCGCTTCGCAGCGCGGCTGCCGGCGCGCTCGAGAGCCGCGCTGTAGTCGGCCTGGAGCGCCTCCAGCCGCCGGACGGCGCTCAGCTTCGCCGCCTCGAGGTCGGCCACCGCCTCCCGTGCCGAGACGCGGGCCCGGTCGGCCAGCTCCTCCCACCGTGCCGAGAGCCGATCGATCCGCTGCGCCAGCTCCCCGCCCGCCGATTCGAGGCGCGCGCGCGCCGCCCTGAAGGCGCTCGCGGCGGCCGTCGGCGTCGGCGCGCGGCGGAGGTCCCGCACGAGGCCCGCCCTCTCGAGGAGCCAGAGGAGATAGAAGGTCACATCCAGCTGCCACCACCGGAATCCCTGGGCGGCGGACGACGGAGAGTAGTGGTGATTGTTGTGCCACCCCTCGCCCATCGTGAGGAGGGCGAGCAGGAAGCTGTTCCGGCTCGTGTCGGGCGTCGGGAAGACACGCGATCCGACGACGTGCATCAGGCTGTTGATGAAGAAGGTCCCGTGCCAGAGGAGGACGGTCGAGAGGAAGAAGCCCCAGAAGAGTCCCGTCCACCCGAAGAGCAGCCACGAGGCGATCGCATAGAGGAGGACCGGGGCGTACTGGTTCCTGTCGAGCCAGCGAAGCTCCGGCAGCGCCGCGAAGTCGGGGATGAGAGCGAGGTCCGTTTCGTCGTATCTCCCGGAAAGGATCCAGCCGATATGGCTCCAGAAGAAGCCGTCCTGAACCGGGCTGTGGAGGTCCTTCGGGGTGTCTGACCACCTGTGGTGGTGCCGGTGATGGCCGGCCCACCAGAGAACCCCCTTCTGCGCGGAGGTCTGGGCGAGCAGCGCCAGGACGAACTGCGGGAGGCGGCCGAGGCGGTACGACCGGTGCGCGAAGTAGCGGTGAAAGCCGGCCGTGATGAAGAACATCCGGAGGTAGTACGACCCGAGGCAGATGGCGACGGCGGCCCACGAGAATCCGACGACGAAGACGCCGAGGGCCATTAGATGGACGAGGAGGAAGCCGAATGCGGCGGAGAGACGGATCGAGCGGTCGGGATGGGCGGGCCGGATGGCGGCCGTCGCCGGTCGATTCAGAGACACCGTCTCATCCTACGCGCTGCGTCACCCCCCGCCAAGCGAAAAAGGGGACCCGCTAGACTCACCGCATGTCCGAGGCCGCCGCGCAGAGCTACGCGAGCCATCGCCGCTACGATCCTCCCTATCACCTCTTCACCTTCGGGGTGCTGGCGATCTCCCTCCTCGTCTCTCTCTGGCAGCTCGTTCGGAGCCCCGGCTTCATGACGGCGTGGGTCTTCCTCGTCTTCGCCGCGCTCCTCGTCCTCTTCTTCAGGGTCCGCCTTTACGCCCTGAAGGTGCAGGATCGCGTGATCCGGCTCGAGGAGCGGCTGCGGCTGGCCGAGCTTCTCCCCGAGCCGCTCAAGGGACGGATCGGGGAGCTGACGACGGAACAGATGATCGGCCTCCGCTTCGCGTCGGACGGCGAGGTCGCCTCCCTCGTGAAGCAGGCTCTCGACGAGCATCTCCGGGGCGAGGAGATCAAGAAGCGGATCAGCGTCTGGCGGCCCGATACTCT
>JBLMYG010000184.1:0-15699 GCA_050258155.1 Acidithiobacillales bacterium | reverse complement strand
CTCGCGGACGAGCCGTTCGGCCATCTCCGGGACGACGTCCCAGGCCACCTTTCGGACCACCCGCTCGCCGAGGATCTCCACCACGCGGCGCGCAATCCGCTCCACCTCGTCGTCGCCGAGCGGCCGCTCCCCCGCCCCACCCGCGCCGACCAGTCGCGTCAGGTCGCCCAGGCTCGCCCGCGCCGCGAGAAGCTCCAGGTCGATCCCCGACGGCTCGGGGAGGGGCCCGCCGTGCGGCGGAAGCTCCACGGGGCCCGTATCGGCCCCCTCCTCCGCCGGCACCGGGCTGAAGGCCGGCACGGAGCCCGAGACGCGCCCCGACCGCTCGAACTCGGCGATGTCCGCCTCGATGTCGCGGCGCGCAACCTCCTCCTCCAGCCCGCCGAGATCCACCTCGTAGGCGGGGGGCGCCGCGACTCCGGAGGCAGGGAGCGGCGCGCCGGCGTCGGCGAATGGCTCCGGCGACGACTCCGGAGAAACCTCCGGTTCCGGGCCGGCGGCCTCTGCGGCGGGCATCGCCATGTCGGCCGGCGCCGCCGGGGGGATCGGGATGGCCGACGTCGCGTAGAGGGCGTCGGGGGGAGGCTCCGCTCCGCTCTCGCGCGCGATGCGGCCCACGTCCGTCGGGGCCGTGTCCTCGCCGAGCTCGGATGGCCGCATCTCGGGTTCAGGCTCGGGCTCCGGCTCGGGCTCAGGAGGGGGCGGTGCCGCTGCCTTCGCCTCTTTCGCCCGATCCGTCAGGTCCTTCACGAGCGAGACGAGGGCGTGCGAGTCGAACGGTTTCGTCACGACCGCATCGGCCCCCATTTCGTCGGCGCGCTGCCGGTCGAACGGCTCGAAGGTCCCCGTCAGCATGACGACCGGGATGTACGGCCCGTCCGGGAGCCTCTTGACGGCCTCGCAGAACTCGTAACCGGTCAGACCCGGCATGACGGCGTCGGCGAGGACGACGTCCGGCGAGAACTCCGACAGGAGCCCCGCCGCCTTGTCCCCGCTCCCCGCGACGCGCAGCTCCCAATCCGAGCCCGCGAAGACGAGCTCGACCACCTTCTGGATCGTCAGACTGTCGTCGGCCAGGAGAATCCGATAGCCCATTCACGCTCCCCGGCAGAAGCCAAGATCATCCGGATCGGGCGTCTGTCAAGTGTACTACGTCCGGCGCTTCGGCCCCTCCAGCCAAACGGGCTTCCGCTTCTCGAGGAAGGCCGCCACGCCTTCCCGCCCTTCGGCCGAGGCCCGGCGTTCTGCGATCCGTTGCACCGTCAGGTGCTGCAGATCCCGCTGCGGGAGGTGGCCCACGTTCTGGGCGAGCTTCTTCGCCTCCGCGAGCGCCTCCGGCCCGCCCAGAAGAAGGGAGTCGATGACCCCCTCCGTCACGGAGTCGAGCGACGTCCCCGAGGCCACGATGTGGACGAGGCCGATCCGGCGCGCCTCGTGCGCGTCATGCCGGTTTCCTGTCAGGAACCACTCGCGTGCTTGCGACTCGCCGATCTTCCGAACGACGTACGGGCTGATGATGGCGGGGACGACGCCGAGCCGGACCTCCGTCGTCCCGAAGAGGGTCTCCTCGGCCGCGACCGCCACGTCGCAGACCGCCACGAGGCCGACGCCGGTGCCGAGCGCGGCCCCGTGAATCCGGCCGACGACCGGCTTCGGGCACTCGTCGAGAAGGCGAAACAGGTCGGCCAGCTCCGCGGCGTCCCGGCGGTTCTCCTCGAGCGTGAAGCCGGACATCCGCTTCATCCAGTCGAGGTCCGCTCCGGCGCAGAAGGCCTTCCCCTCTCCCGACAGCTCCACGACCCGCACGCCGACGTCGGCCGAGACCGTCCGGATGGCGCGCTGCAGCTCCCGGACGACGACGTCGTCGACGGCATTCCGGACCTCGGGGCGGGCGAGGATGATTTTCGCGAGGCGGCCTCCCCGGGCGAGCTCGACCCTGAGGGGCATCGTGGATGCGGCTTTCATTCAAGCTCCTCGCCCACCGGTGCTCAACCGGCCGCTGCCGTCCGTCCGGCAAGGCGCCGGATCGCCTCGACGGTTCCAGCCGTCGTCGTCCCCGGAAGGAAGATCTCGCGGATCCCCTTCTCCCGGAGGACCGCGATGTCCCTCTCGGGGATGATGCCGCCGACGACGACGGGGATGTCGCCGCCGCCCCTCTCCTCGAGGGCCTTCAGGACTTCCGGAACGAGGACGTTATGGGCGCCGGAGAGGATCGAGAGGCCCACGACGTCCACGTCCTCCTGAACGGCTGCCGCCGCGATCTGCGACGGCGTCTGGCGGAGGCCCGTGTAGATGACCTCCATGCCGGCGTCCCGAAGCGCCCTTGCGATGACCTTGGCTCCCCGGTCGTGCCCGTCGAGGCCGGGCTTGGCGATGAGAACCCTGATCGGGCGCTGGCTGCTCACTTCCAGCCCATTCTAAACGCCCTCAGGGCGCGCGTCCGATAGAATGATCCGCAGGAACTTCGATGGCCAGACTCGGCGACATCATCGTCGGGATGGGCCTCGCGACGGAGGAGCAACGCGCCCGGGCGTTCACGCTGCAGCGCCGTCAGGGGGGCCGCATGGGAACCGCCTTTCTCGAGACGGGCGTGTCCGAGGCGGCCCTTGCCACGGCTCTGGCGGCGCAGCACAACGTCCCTCCCGCCAGGGGAAGCGACCTCGAGGAGATCCGGAACGAGGTCCTCCGCCTCGTCCCGCTCCGGACGGCCCAGCGTCTCGGCGTCGTCCCCTTTCGGCGCGAAGGGCGCGTCCTTTTCGTGGCGATGAAGGATCCGTCCGACCTCCGGACCCTCGACGAGGTCAGCCTGGCCACCGGCCTCGACGTCCACCCCTTCGTGGGCGCCGAGGCACGCATCGACACCGCTCTGGCCAAGCATTATTCGGCGCGCGTGCCGCCCCGCCACGTCGCCGCGATACGCCTGAGCGCCCTCAGGAAGCCCCCCGAGGCCGAGGCCCCGGCACCGCAGGAGCAGAGCACGGCTCCTCGCGGGGCCCGGCCGACGACGCTGCGCGTCGTCCATCCGCCTCCGTTCGTCGCGGTGCCGGAAGAGGTCTCCCTCGGACCCCCGCAGGCCCCGGAGGCGCGCCCGGCGTCGGCGCGCGACCGCTCCGACCCGTGGAGCAGCACCGACACCCGCGTCGCGGCGGCCCTGGCCCGGCCGAGAGAGGCCGAGATCCTGGAGGACGATTTCCGCCCTTCCGTTCCGGAGTCGGCGCCGCCCAGGACGCGCCCCGCAGTCCCCTCGCCGTCGAACCTCGTCGCGGACGGTCCGGAGCCATCCATCGAGGAGCGCCTCGCGGGGACTCTCGGCAATGCGCGGTCGAACGAGGACGTGGTCGAGGCCGTCCTCGCCGCGGCGAGCAACTACGTCCGGCGCGCGGCCCTCTTCGTCGTCGACGGCGAGTTCGTCTCGGCGTGGGGGGCGATTCCGGAGCCGGAGACGGACATCGGCGAATTCCGGCTCCCGCTTTCCGAGGCCTCCGTCTTCGCCACGCTGCGCGACACGGAAGGCTTCTACGTCGGACCCTACATGGATCTCCCGTCCACGGTCCAGGTGCTGAAGGCGCTCGGCTCCGACGGCCTGGGCACGATGGCGGTCGTCCCGGTGACGCTGAAGGGGAAGACCGTTCTCTATCTTTGGGGAGAATCCGAGTCGTACACGCGCCCCCCTTCGGCCCCCGCCTTGAAGCGCCTCGCGGCGATGCTGGCGACCGGACTCGAGCTGGTCCGGCTGAAGTCCCGCCTCTACACGTTGTGAGGATGCCGTGGCAGAGCCTAAGACCCGGGATTTGAACGAGATCAGAGGTTCCCGTTAAACTCCGGGGAGCGTGATCAAGAACGACATCATCAATGGTGTCGCCGACGCCGCGGGCGTCGCGCGTCAGAAGGCTGCCCTGGCCGTCGAGACGATCATCGACGTCATGCGCCTCGCGCTCGCCCGCGGCGAGCGGATCGAGCTCCGCGGCTTCGGCGTCTTCCTCGTCAAGCCGCGGAAGAAGGGGATCGGCCGGAATCCGAAGCGCCCGACCGAAGAGGTCCAGATCCCTCCCGGGTTCACGATCCGCTTCAAGCCGGGGAAGGAGCTTCGCGACCTGACGTCGCCGGCGAAAGCCGTCGAGCCGGCCGCCGCATCCACTGCCGAGACGAAGCCCTGACCGGATGAGCGCGGGCTTCCCCGACCCGCTCGCCCTCGCACCGCGCCGGCGCGAGCGGTGGTGGCTCCACGCGCTCCTTCTCGCCCTGACGTTCGGGACGACGACGTTCGTCGGGGCCAACTTCGCCGTCAACTTCCGCCCGGGCCTCCTTCCCCAGCGGGGCCTCTCGCACGCGCAGCTCGCCGAGCTCGTGCGGGGCGCCCTCTCCTTTTCCCTTCCCCTCCTCTCGATCCTCTTCGCCCACGAGATGGGGCACTACGTGACCTGCCGCCGCTACGGGATCGACGCCTCGCCCCCCTACTTCCTCCCCTTCCCCTCCCTCGTCGGGACGCTCGGCGCCTTCATCCGGATCCGCCAGCCGATCGCCACCAAGAAGCAGCTCTTCGACGTCGGGGTCGCCGGGCCGATCGCGGGGTTCGTCGTGGCGCTCCCCCTCCTCTTCTGGGGGGTGGCTCACTCCCGTCCGAACCTCTCTCCGGTTCTCGAAGAGGGGACCATCATCTTCCGGTATCCGCTCGCCGTGACGTGGGCGCAGAAGGTGACGCTCGGCCACACCTTCACGAGCGAGCAGGCGGTCGAGCACCCGGTCTTCGTCGCGGCGTGGTTCGGCCTGTTCGTGACGGCCCTGAACCTCCTTCCGATCGGCCAGCTCGACGGCGGACACGCGCTCTACGCCGTTCTCGGCCGCCTCCAGCGAAAGGTCGCCTGGCCGATCCTCGGCGTGCTGGCCCTCCTCGGCATCCTCTGGCCCGGATGGTGGCTCTGGGTCGTCATCACGCTCGTCATCGGCGTGAGACACCCGCCGGTCCTCGACGAGGAGGAGCCGCTCGACGCGACCCGGCTCATCGTCGCGGCCGTCGTCCTCCTGATCTTTCTCGTCTGCTTCGCCCCGGTCCCGATCGTGATGACGTGACCGGTCTCAGCCTCCGGCCAGCTTGAGGAGCAGCCGGATCTGCCCCGTGTGGTACAGGTCGTGGGCGGCGATGCCGGCGATGAGCCGAAGAAACGTGTGGCGGCTCTTACCGGGGCGCTTCTGGAGCTGCCGGGAGGGGAACCCCTCGACAACCGCGCGGAGCTTCCGGTGCTCACCGAAGAGGAGCTTCCGGTCCGCGGACCACGCCCCGAGCGCTTCGGGTCGCTCGCGTGGGAACCAGTTGCTTCCCTTCAGGGGAAACGAGCCGCGCTTCTCTCCCGTCAGCTTCCTCCGGACAACATATTTCCAGTAGGCGCAGTGGAGAACCAGCTCCTGAACGCTGTGGCGCTCCGGCGACGGCCGCCACGAGGCCTCCTCGGGCGAGAGGCGCCGGACCGACCCGAAGAGGTTCGGCCCGTGCCAGCCCGTCTTGTTGAAGGCCTCGTCGAGTAGGTGCAAAAGGACGCCGATAGAAGGGTCGGGCGTCTTCTCTCTCATCTTTCTCATCTCTCCCCTCCCTCCGACGGCCGCTTCGTCCGCCAGGTGAACGTCACGGGACCGTCGTTCACGAGCTCGACCTCCATCATCGCGCGGAAGCGCCCCGTCTCCACGCGGACACCGTACGCCCGAAGGGCGGCGACGTAGCGGGCGAAGAGCGGCTCGGCGGCCTCCGGCCTGGCCGCCCCTTCGAAGCCGGGACGCCGGCCGCGTGCGAGGTCGGCGCCGAGGGTGAACTGCGACACGGCGAGGACCGCCCCCTCCGCCTCCCGGACGTCACGGTTCATCCGCCCCTGCGCATCGGCGAAGATCCGCATCTCGGCGGTCTTCCGCGCCGCCTCGTCCACGCTGCTCTCGTCGTCTTGCGGCTCGACGCAGCCGAGAGCCAGAAGCCCCCGCCCGATCTCTCCGACCGTCTCGCCCGAGACCCGCACGGCCGCACGTGTCACCCGCTGCAGGACCAGAATCACGCGGACCTTCTCCTCCCGAAGGCCCCGAAGACCTCACCCACCTCCGGCGACTTCAGCGCGGCGGCCAGCGCCACGAAGAGAAGCCCCCCGAAGGCCGCCACGCCGACGACCCAGCCGGCTCTCGCCGGGAAACGCCACACGGCGTCGTACGGCAGGAGCCGCTCGGCCAGCCAGAGCACGGCCGCCCCCATCGCGAAGCTCGCGACGGAGGTCCGCGCCAGCGATCGGGCCATCGCGCGTCCGCCGAGGGGTCCGAGCTTGCGGCGAAGGAAGAAGGCGAGAAGCAGGAAGTCGACCCAGAAGCCTGCGGACGTCGCGAGGGCGACGCCGGCGTGCTTCATCTGCGGGGCCAGGAGAACGCAGAGGAGCCAGAAGATGCCGAGGTCGCATGTCGCGATCGCCACCGGCGTCCGTGTGTCGTGGAGCGCATAAAAGGCCTGCGTCAGGATCTTCACCCCGGCCGCGGCGAAGAGCCCGAGCGCGAAGAAGACGACGGCGATCGCGGTCTGCCGGACGTCCTCCGTGCCGAACCGCCCCCTGCGGAAGATCACGTCCACGATCGGCCGGGCGATCAGGAGGAGGCCGACCATCGAGGGAAGCGTCACGAACCCGACGAGACGGAGCCCGAGGGAGAGCGTCGCCCTATAGCTCTCCCGTCCGCTCTCGAGCGCCTGCTCCGAAAGCGACGGAAGGACCGCCCTCGTCAGCGAGACGACGAAGCCGCCGAGGACGAAGTCGACGATGCGGAACGCGCAGAAGTTGAAGGTGACGTAAGCGTTCCCGATGGCCGCGAGCGTCCGGCTCGATACGAGAAAGCCGAGCTGCCCGACGCCGTAGCCGTAAAGGCGCGGCGCGATCAGGAGGACGGTCTCCTTCACCGCCGGATCTCCGAAGGGAGAGCCGCCGGGACGGAAGCCGAGGCGGTGCGCCGACGGGATCTGGAGGGCCGCCTGGGCGACCCCTCCGAGGAGGACGCCGATGACGAGAGCCGTCGTCGGCGGAACGCTGCGGGGGGCGAGAAGCCAGACCGACGCGACGATGGAGAGATTGAAGGCGACCGGCGTCGCGGCCGGCAGCTGAAAGCTCCCGTGGGCGTTCAGATACGCCTCGAAGAGCGAGGCGATCGAGACGAGGAGGATGTACGGGAAGAGCCACCGAGTCAGGTTGACCGTCAGCTCGAACTTCCCCGGGACCGCCTTGAACCCCTGGGCGAAGAGCGTGACGAGGAACGGCGACACGGCGATTCCGAGGACCGTCAGGCCCAGCAGGGCCATGACGAGAAGCGAGAGGACCCGGCCCGCGTACACCCCCTCCTCGCCGGGGCGCTCCCGCGCGACCCGCTTGGCCATCGGGACCACCGCCCCGGGGAGACCCCCTTCGCCCACGATCGCCCGGAAGGTGTTGGGGATCCGGAACGCGGTGTAGAACGCGTCCGACAGGGCCGAGGCCCCGAGGAACCGGGCGATGGTCGCGTCCCGAAGGACGCCCGCCAGCCGCGACAGGGCGCTCCACGCCGTGATGCCCCACGTGGCCCGAACGACCCTCCGCGCGTCGCTCAACGTTCCGCGATTGTAAGGGCCTGTCGCACCTCCTTTGCTATGCTGCGTCGACCATCAGATCCGGAGGTTTCGCATGGCGGGCTCCGTCAACAAAGTCATCCTCGTCGGCCACCTCGGCGCCGACCCCGAGATGCGGCAGACGACCGCGGGCGTTCCGATCGCCCGCCTCCGCGTCGCCACCACCGAGACCTGGAACGACCGCGCCACGGGCCAGAAGCAGGAGCGGACCGAGTGGCACACGGTCATCGCCTACGACAAGCTGGCCGGGATCTGCGAGCGGTACCTCGCCAAGGGCCGGCTCGTCTACATCGAAGGATCTCTCCAGACGCGCTCGTGGGACGACAAGGAGACCGGCCAGAAGCGCTACGCCACCGAGATCAAGGCGCGGGACATGAAGATGCTGGGAGCGCGGCCGGAAGGCTCTTCGGGCGTCTCCGGCCCGACCGTCCCCGAGCCGTCCGCGGGCGGCGAACCCGAGGACGACGTTCCGTTCTGACTACGGACGTTTCTCTCTCGGTTCCTCCAGCAGCTCGAGAAACGCTTTCGCTTCGTCCGCCAGGCGCGCCCACGCCGCGGACGTTAAGGGAGGCCGCGGGGCGTACCGGCAGCGCGTCCGGAGGACGTCGAGACGCCCGGTCACGGCCTCGTTCGGCCCGCCCGCCTCCCCGAGGCGGGCCACGCACTCCTCGTACTCGTCGATCCCCTTCGCCACGACGAGCACGTCGGCTCCGGCGCGAGCCGCCCGGGAGGACCGCTCGGCGAGCGACCCGCCGAGCGCCCCCATCGTCAGGTCGTCGGTGTAGACGACGCCCGTAAAGCCGAGCCGCTTCCTGAGAAGGTCATAGACGAACGGCGAGAGCGATGCGGGGTCACGGCTCCGGGTGAGACCCGGGTACGCCGCGTGGCCGACCATCACTCCGTCGGAATTCCGGGAAAGGCGCGAAAAGGGGTGGACGTCCGTCACCATCAGGTCGACGTCGTGCGCCTCCACGACGGGGAGCGAGAGGTGCGAGTCGACAGCGCCTCTCCCGAGACCCGGAAAGTGCTTCAGGCACGTGGCGACGCCGGCACGGGCGAGGCCGTGCAGAAAGACAGTGCCGGAGAGCGTCACGTCCTCCGGGTGGAAGCCAAAGCAGCGCCCTTCGAGGACGACCGCTCCTGTCCCCGGCTGGGCGAGGTCGAGGACCGGAGCGAAGTCGACGTCGAAGCCGAGAAGGCGTGCGGCACGCCCCATCAGGAAAGCCCCCTCATGGACCCGATCGGTCCCCGCCGCCGCCGCTGCCGTCGCGGAGGGGAAAGAGAGGCCGAGGAGCGGGCCGAGCCTGTCGACCGCCCCGCCCTCCTGATCGACGAAGAGGAGCGGAGGCGGCGAGGACAGGCCGCGCAGCTCCGCTATCAGCGCCGCGGCCTGCGGCGCCGAAAGGAGATTTCTTCGAAAGAGAAGAAATCCGAGAGGGGGATTCGCGCGAAAGAACGAACACTCCTCTTGCAAGAGCTCGGGCCCCTCGAGCCCGAACACGAAACGCTGCGACGCCTCGCCCGCCACGCCCTCTACCTCAGATTCCCTGCGAAGAATCTGCCCATATGCGGCGGCTGCTGTGCAGCCGCCGACATGAACTGATCATTCCTCGCCCCGCAGCCGGTGCTTGAGCGTGGCGAGGAGCTGGAGGGCGGCGAGCGGCGTCATCCGGTCGACGTCCAGCTTCGCGATGGTGTCGAGGACCATCTCCCCCTGACCCCGGAAGAGGTCGAGCTGCGTCTCCTTCGGCTCCGGCTCGCCGGCGTGCTCCGCGAGCCGCGGCCGCCCCCCGAGGTCGAGCTGCTGCCTCTCGAGGTTGTGCAGAATCTCCCGCGCCCGCGAGGTGACCGGCTCCGGGATCCCCGCGAGGCGCGCCACCTGGACGCCGTAGGAGCGGTCCGCCGTTCCCTCCGCCACCTTCCGGAGGAAGACGACCTCCCCTTCCCATTCGCGCGCGGTCATGGTCCGGTTCTTCACGTCAGGCTTGACGAGGGCGAGCTCCGTCAGCTCGTGGAAATGGGTGGCGAACAGGACCCGGCCGACGGCCCCCTTCCCGTCGCCGGCCGGCCCGTCGTGCAGCCGCTCGGCAATGGCCCAGGCCAGCGAGAGGCCGTCGAAGGTGGCCGTGCCCCGTCCGATCTCGTCCAGGATGACGAGGCTCCGGGGCGTGGCGTGGCGAAGGATGTGGGCCGTCTCGGCCATCTCCACGAGAAAGGTGGACTCGCCGCGCGCCAGCGAATCGGAGGCGCCGACGCGGGTGAAGATCCGGTCGGTCAGGCCGACCGTCGCCGAGGCCGCGGGGACGAACGAGCCGGCGTGGGCGAGGAGGACGAGGAGCGCGTTCTGGCGCAGGTAGGTCGACTTTCCTCCCATGTTCGGGCCGGTCAGAATGACGATCCGCTCGCCCTCGCCTCCGAGGGACGTGTCGTTCGGGACGAACGGCTCGTGCGGCCTGAGCGCCTCGACCACCGGATGCCGTCCCTCCGACACGGCGAGGAGTGGCTCCTCGACGATCCGTGGCCGCACCCATCCTCCGGCGCGGGCCACACGGGCGAGGGAGGAAAAGGCGTCGAGATGCCCGAGACGCGACGAGGCCTCGAGGATGGCCGCCGACCCTCCGACGATCTCGATGACCAGCGCCCGGAACAGGTCGGCCTCTCTCTCGCACAGCTTCGCCTCGGCCGACCTCAGCTCCTCGTCCAGCTCGACGAGCTCTGCCGTGGCATACCGCTCCACGTTCGAGAGGGTCTGCCGCTTCAGCGTCCCTTCCGGGATCTTCGCCCGCGCCGAGCCCGGAACCTCGAAGACGTACCCGAAGACCTGGTTGAACTTGACGCGGAGCGTCGGCACCCCCCGCTCCGCCCGCTCCCTTGCCTCGAGCGCCGAGAGAAGCGCCGAGGCGTCCCGGCGCAGGGCCCGGAGCGCGTCGACGCCGGCATCGGCGCCGTCGCGGAAGATCCCCCCTTCGCGCGCCGTGGCGGGCGGATCCGGTGCGAGCCGGGCCGTCACGCTCGCTCCGAGGGCCGCGGGGACGCCCGAAGGCGAAGCTTCGCCTCCTCCCCGAAGTGCCCCGGAGCGGGCCCCGGCCAGAAGCGGTTCGATCTCCCCGGCCTTCACGAGGCCGGCGGAGAGCCCGGCCACCTCCCTCGGCGTCGCCGCCCCGACGGCGAGCCGGGAAAGGAGGCGCGGAAGGTCGGGAAGCTCGCGCAGGGACCTCGCGAGGCGCTCGAGGCGGAGCGGCTCCTCCATCAGCTCCTCGACCGCATCGAGCCGCGCTTCGATGGCGGCGCTCCGGGCGAGGGGGCGCTCGAGCATCCTCCGGAGCGCCCGGGCGCCGAACGGGGTGCCGGTCCGGTCGATCACGTCGAGCAGACTCCCGGCCCGGCTCCCGTCCCGGAGAGAGCGGAACAGCTCGAGGTGTCCCGCCGTGATGCTGTCGACCGCCAGGCCTTCCTCGGCCCGCTCGCTCCGGAGCGAGGTGACGTGGGCACAGTCGGATCTCTGCGTCTTCTGCGCGTAGTGAAGGAGCGCCGCCGCCGATTCGACCGCCGGCCCGGCGTCCGGCAGGCCGAACGGCTCGAGGGTGGCCGTCCGGAAGTGCCTGAGGAGCAGCTCCGCGGCGCTTCGGCCCCGCGGCGCAGACGAAACGGGCGAGAGAACGGGCGGCTGGGCGGCGAGCGACGGGAGCCATGCCGCCACCACGTCGCGGTCGCTCTCGAAGCAGACGACCTCGGCAGGCAGGCGCCGTCTCAGCCACTCGGCTGCGGCCTCGGCGCCGGGATGCCGGACGACGGAGAACTCGCCGGTCGAGAGGTCGAGGAAGGAGAGCGCCGCCTCGGCGCCGCCGAAGGCGACCGCGGCCAGCTCGTTGGCCTCCCGCGCGTCGAGGCGGTCCGGGTCGAGGAGCGTCCCCGGCGTCACGATCCGGGTGATCTTCCGCGACACCAGAGTCCGTCCCTTGGCCGCAGGCTCGGTCTGGTCGGCGATGGCGACCTTCTTCCCCGCGGTCACGAGACGGGCGACGTACGTGTCGAGCTGGTGCCACGGGACGCCACACATCGGGGCCTCGATGTCGCTGTCCCGGTGCCGGGCCGTCAGGACGAGGCCGAGAAGGGGCGCGGCCGTCTCCGCGTCCTCGAAGAACATCTCGTAGAAGTCGCCGAGCCGGTAGAGAAGAATGGCGTCCCCGGCCTCGCGCTTGAGGCTCCAGTACTGCTCGAGCATCGGCGTGGCGCGCATGGGGAGGGGACGGGATGCTAGCATCGGGCCTGCGGCGCGATGCGGGTTCTCGCCCTCGACACCGCCTCTCCTTTCCCGGCCCTGGCGCTGGCCGAGATGTCGGGCGCCGCCGCGGACCGGGTGGTTCTCCGGCCCCTGCCTCCGGCTGCGGCAGAGTCGATCGCCGCCGAGCTCCGGGGCCTTCTCGACGAGGCCGGCCTCGGCCTTGCGGCGCTGGTCCGCATCTCCGTCCTCTCCGGCCCCGGCTCCTTCACCGGCCTCCGTGCCGGTCTCGCTTTCGGGCGCGGGCTGGCCCGCGCTCTCGGGATCCCGCTCGTGCCGGTCCGGACGTTCCGTGCAGCCGCAGCGGCGCTTCCGGAGCCTCCGGACGCCGACTTTCTTCTCGATGCCGGACGGGGGGAGGTCTTCCGGGCGAGGCGACGGCGCGGAGCCGTGACGGAGGACTCGCTCCCCGTCCCGTCCGTCCGGGCCCGGCGGGAAGCGGACCTCGACGGTGTCCCCGTCGTGGACCTTTCCTCGTCGCGAGCTCCCCTGGCGGCTGCAGCCGCCCGGCTTGCCGCGGTCGGGTCTCCCGGCGACGACGCCGCCCCCGTTTACGGGCGGCGGAGCGCAGCCGAGGAGAAGCTGGAGCGCCGCCTCCCGTGAGCGCCCTCGCCCGGCGGGTCGACATCCGCGAGGCGCGCCGGGCGGACCTGGATGCCGTCGCGGAGCTGGAACGAATCTCTTTTCCGGTTCCCTGGAAGCGGGAGTACTTCGAGGTCGAAATCGGAGCCCCATTCCGCCTCAACCTGGTCGCCCGCGACGAGAAGGGCGCCCTCGTCGGGTACGTCTTTTGTGCGTTCGCCGGCGGAGAGCTTCACGTCAACAAGATCGCCGTGGCACCCGGTGTGCGCCGCCGGGGCCTCGCCACCCGGCTCATGGACGCCGTCTTCGCCTTTGCTCGCGAGCTGAAGGCCGACGAGATCTACCTCGAAGTCCGCGTTTCGAACGCGCCGGCGCGTCGTTTCTACGACGGGCTCGGCTTCGCTGAAGCGGGCCTGAGGCCCCGCTACTATCTCGATGGAGAGGATGCGCTCGTGATGGTCTGCCGCCTCGCGCGCGCGCGCCTTGACGCCGTCCCCCGCGAAAAGGGAGACTCGGAGGGGTCCGACCAAACCCCTTGACAGGAGGTGCCGATGACGACACTCACCGAAGAGCTCAAGCGTCATCTGTCAGACAGCCACGACGAGTTCCGCTCGCTTCTCAAAAGCCATCGGGACCACGAGCGCCGGCTCGCGGAACTCGCCTCGAAGACCTTCCTGACGACCGACGAGGAGATGGAGGAGAAGCGCCTGAAGAAGGAGAAGCTCCACCTCAAGGACCGGATGGAAGAGATCGCGCGCGAGCATCGGGCGCGCGTGTCAGCCCACTAGGAAGCTTCCCGGGGCGGGCACCGCCCCCCCGTTTCAATGCCCGAACATCCAAACCGGAAGCCCCGCCGCGGCGTGCGGAGAGGGATCTATCTTCTTCCGGCCCTCTTCACCGTCGGGAACATCTTCTGTGGCTACCTTTCGGTCGACCATGCGCTGAAGGGGAACTTCGCCATGGCCGCGATCCTCATCTTCGTGGCGGCCTTTCTCGACCTCTTGGACGGGAGGGTCGCCCGGATGACGGCCACCACGTCGGCGTTCGGGGAGCAGCTCGATTCGCTCGCCGACGTCGTCTCCTTCGGCGTGGCGCCTTCCGTCCTCGTCTACCGCTGGGGCCTCTTCGGCTTCGAACGCGTGGGCCTCGCGGTCTCCTTCCTCTTCCTCGTCTGCGGCGCCTGCCGGCTGGCGCGATTCAACGTCCAGGCGCACGTCGTCGACAAGAGATATTTCGTCGGCCTCCCGATTCCGGCCGCCGCCGGCACGCTGGCCGGCCTGATCTGGATCTTCTCCGAGCAGCCGACGGAGGAGCTCCAGGCAGGCTTCATTCCCGTCACGATTCTGCTGTCGTTCCTGATGGTCTCGACGTTCAAGTACCGGTCGTTCAAGGACGTCGATCTCCGCTCCCGGAGGTCTGCGATCCTCGTCCCGCTGGTCGGCCTCGTCTTCGCCGCCGCGCTGGCCTGGCAGCCCCAGTGGACCTTCGGCGCGCTCCTCGTCGGCTATGCCCTTTCGGCCCCGGCGATGAAGATCGCCTCGTTACGCCCCTCCTCCCGGTCCCGTCGCGGAGGGGAGAGACGGAGCCTCCCGGCCGAGCCGCCCTCGGCCTGAGCCGGCCCGCCAGCCGATGTGAAGAAGCCGTCCTCCTCCAGCGGCCTCGTCGTCGCCATCGTGGATCCGATGACGCTTCTCGGGCGCGACGTCCGCGCCGTCCTGTCCGAACGGAGCTTCCCCGCCTCCCGGATCCTCCTCTTCCAGACGCGAAGCGAGGACGGCCTGCTGACGAGCGACGACGAGGAGGCCGCCTTCGTCGCCCCGATGACGCCCGACGCGCTCGAGACGTCGAGCGTCGCCTTCCTCTGCGGCAGCGCGGCCGACACGGCGCGGTTCCTCTCGACGCGGGTCACCGACGGGTGTCTCGCGATCGACCTGTCCGGGGTCCGGACAGGGGGCGTCTTCGTCAGGCCCTGCGAAGACGGCACGGTCCCCCTGCCCGAAGCAGACCTCCTCCTCACGTACGAGCCGGTGGCCGCCGTCCTCGCACAGGCCGTCTCCATCGTGGAGAAGCTGGCGCCGGTGGTGGGCGTCACCGCCGCGATCGACCGCCCGGCCAGCGAGCTCGGCAAGGAGGCTCTGGACGAGCTCTTCGGTCAGGCGATCGCGCTCGCGCGCTTCGAAAGCCCTCCGAAGGAGGTCTTCGGGGCGCAGGCCGCCTTCAACGTTCACCTCCCGCCCGATACGGACGCCTTCGAGGCCCGCATTGCCGAGGACGTCGCGCGGCTCGTGGGCCGGACGCTCCCCGTCGGCCTCCTGTCGGCGCGCTGCGGCGTCTTTCACGGGCACTTTCTACGCCTCGAGCTTCGGACGGAAGGCGTCGCACCGGCGGCCGAGGAGGTGCGGGCTGCCTTCCGGAAGAGCAGCGATTTCGAGGAGACGGACCCTGCGAGTCTCTCCGGGCCTGTGGATGCCGCCGGGCGCGACGAGACCCTTCTCCTCCACGTGGCCGCTTCGGGGTGCTCCATTCGCCTCGGTCTGGCCGCCGACCACCTTCGGAGGACCGGGGCGGTGATGGCCGTCAAGCTTGCGGAGAGGGCCGTTCGCGAGCGTGGGCTTCTGGCCGACGCCTAGCGGCGGCCCGGCCGCGGCGCGGGCGCCCCGAGGACGGCCTCGGTCTCCGGGCCGTCCGCGATCCTCCCGTCGGGTCCGGTCACGTGCCAGCTCAAGAAGACCTGGGGGCGCGCGCCGCTGACGCGAATCGGGCCCGTCTCACTCACCAGGCCGGGGGCCAGAAGATTCTCGAAGAGACGCACGACAACGGCCTGGCCGAGGGGGACCGGCCGATATCCCTGGGCGTGGGACGAAAGGAGCTCGAACCTGTCGAAATTCCCGATCCGTACGGACGAGAACACGCCTCCCTCGACCCGGACCTGGACCCAGTTGTTGAACCGCGAGAGATCCGACGGAGTCGGCGAGAGATTCGTGCTGCGGATGGAGAACTCCTTCCAGCCGGCTCCGGAGGAGCCGGCCTTCGAGGCGACGTCGAGCTTCAGCTCGAGCGGTTTCCCCTCCAGGAGATCGCGCACGGCCACGTATCCGGTCAGGTGAGGATCGCGCGGGACGCCCTCGACGAGAAACGCCCGGCCGACGAGCTTCGGCGCCTCCCAGCGAGACGCGAGCCCCAGGAGCCGGACGGCCTCCGAGAAGCTGAGGATCTGAAA
>JBLMYG010000183.1:0-3681 GCA_050258155.1 Acidithiobacillales bacterium | reverse complement strand
GCGAACTGGCGGTGGGCGGCGGCCGGCGCGCTCGGCATCGTCCTCGGCGCCGCATACATGCTCTGGCTCTACCAGCGCGTTTTCTTCGGCGAGATGAAGCACGAGGAGAACAAGTCGCTCGAGGACGTGAACCTCCGCGAGATCCTGACGCTCGCCCCCCTCATCGTCGCCTGCTTCTGGATCGGCCTTTACCCGAAGCCGTTCTTCGAGATGACGGCGGCGTCGACCGGGAAGGTCGTGGTGGCCGTGCAGACAGCCGCCGCGCAGAGCCAGGCGCTTAAAGTCGCCGCGGCCAGGGCCCCCGCGCCGTCACCGACCGTGGCCGCCGTCGCGGCTGCGGACGTCCCGCCCGCCGCGCCGGCAGCAGGGTCTCCGCCGGCGGAGAGATAGAGAGACAGGCCGTGGGCGCCCTGCCGTTCCCGCTCTCGGACCTCTGGACGCTCCTGCCCGAGCTCTTCCTGACACAGGCCTCTCTCGTCCTCCTGGTCTGGGCCGCCTGGCTTCCGCGGGAGAAGGAGGGGCTCATCGCGCGGCTCGCGCTCGTGACGATCGGCGCGACGATCGTCCTCCTCTTCGTCTCGGCCGAGCTCGCGGGGCCCCTCCCCCGCACCGCGTGCGCCGGCATGTTCGTGCTCGACCGCTTCAGCCTCTTCTTCAAGCTCCTGATCCTCGGCGCGTCCGCCGTGACGATCCTCTTCTCGCTGAAGTTCGTCGGGAGCTCTCCCTACCCGGGAGGGGAGTACTACGGACTCATCCTCTTCTCGTCCGTCGGGATGCTCTTCATGGCCTCGGGAATCCACCTCGTCTCGATCTACATCGCTCTCGAGACGATGGCGCTCGCGCAGTACGTCCTCGCCGGCTACTTCAAGCGCCAGTCGAAGTCGCTGGAGGCCGCGGCGAAGTACTTCGTCCTCGGTGCCTTCTCGTCCGGAATCCTTCTCTACGGGCTCTCGCTCGTCTACGGCGCGACGGGGACGCTGTCGCTCGCGGGGGTGTCGGCTGCCTTTCTCGCCGCGCCCCGCCCGACGCTCCTCGTCGTCGGCGTGATCCTCGTGGCGTGCGGCCTCTTCTTCAAGATCGCCTCGGCGCCGTTCCACGTCTGGGCGCCGGACGTGTACGAAGGGGCGCCGACGCCGGTCACCGCCTTTTTCGCCGTCGCGCCGAAGGTCGCCGCATACGCCATCTTCGCCCGGATCTTCTTCAGCGGCTTCGGCCCCGGGTCGGGGGACTGGAGCTCCGTCATCGCCGCGTCGGCCGCCCTGACGATGGTCGTCGGGAACGTCGGCGCCCTCCTCCAGGCGAACGTGAAGCGGCTCCTCGGCTACTCCTCCATCGGTCACGCCGGCTACGCCCTCCTCGGGCTCCTCGCCTACAAGAGCGCGTTCGGGCTCTGGGCCATCCTCGTCTATCTCTTCGCCTATACGCTGATGAACCTCGGGGCCTTCGGCCTCGTGGTTCTCCTCGAGGCGAAGGGGTACGCCACGGAGTCGGTGGACGACTTCAACGGTCTGTCGAAGAAGAACCCGTGGGCAGCGGCCGCGATGATCCTCTTCCTTCTGTCCCTGGCCGGCATCCCCCCGACGGCGGGCTTCGTCGGAAAGTACTACCTCTTCTCGGCCGCGATGAACGCGGGCTGGTTCTGGCTCACGCTCCTCGCCGTGCTGATGTCGGCCGTCTCGCTCTTCTACTACTTCCGGATCGCCCGGGCGATGTACCTCGTCGACGGCGAGGGAGAGCTCCACTGGCGCGAGGAGCCGGCCGTGACCGCGGCGATCGCCGTCTGTGTCGCGGGGACGCTCGCGATGGGGGTCCTCCCGCAGCCGTTCGTCCGGTTCGCCCAGAGCTGTCTGCTGAAGTGATGCCCTTGAGCACGTGGCGGATCGCCAGTTCACCCGCTTCCTCGCCGACGTCCTGTCCTTCGGCTGGGTCCTTCCGGCCTCCATCGCCGCCGGCGCCGGGCTCGGATGGCTCGGCGATCGCGCGCTCGGGAGCTTCCCCGTGGTTACGATCGTCGGCGGGCTCCTCGGGTTCGGAGGAGGCGTCTACGAGATCTATCGCGAGATGGAGTCGCTCTCCGCGCGCGGTCGGGACGACGGGCAGGATCCTCCGCGAGGCGGAGGACCGCCGTGACGGCGGCAGCGGAGTTCACGCCGGAAGCCCGCCGGAGGTTCTTCCGGTCGACCGGCCTTGTCGCGCTCCTGATGGCTCTCGTCCTCGGCGTGGCGGGCCGTTTCCGGGCCGCCGCCGCCTTGACTCTCGGAGCCGCCGTGGCTATCGTCGGTGCGCTTTGGCTGGCGGAACTCGTGCATCGCTTCGGGGCGGTCGAGCCGTCCGCGGCCTCCGGGACCAATTGGAGATTCGCTGCGACGGGACTGATCCGATACGGCCTCGCGGGACTCCTCGTCTGGGGGGCGGTCAGGCTTTTTCCCCGGGAGATCCCTTGGATCCTCCTCGGCACGTCGGTGGCCGTGATGGCTGCGGTCTGGCAGGCCGTCGTGAAGAGGTAGCGCAGGGACGCTGAAGGAAAGGGACGGACGGCGGACATGGAACACGCGCACTCGATCCTCTACGCCCCCCTGAACAGACTGATGGAGGCTCTCCTCGGTCCGGCCTCCGCCGCGCCCGCCTGGTGGCGCGACGGCGTCACGGTCGGCGGCTTTCACATCGCGGGAGGAGCGGTTCACGAGGAAGGCGCGGTCGTGGCCTGGCTCCCCGATCACGTCTGCATGGCCTTTCTCGTCCTCGTGCTTTGTGCGGTCGTCTTCCCGCTCATGGCGCGTCGCTATCGGCGCGGCACGCCGGAGGCCGGGCAGAACGTTCTCGAGGTCTTCGTCGACTTCATGAGGGAGACCGCCCGGGAGAACATCCCGCACCATGCAGAGAAGTACCTCCCGATCGTCGGCGGGTACTTCTTCTTCATCCTGATCGCCAACGCCTTCGGCTGGTTCTTCTTCCTCCAGCCGCCGACGTCCAACCTGAACACCACGTTCGCCCTATCGATCTCCTGCTTCTTCTTCTTCAACGCGACAGGGATCAAGGCGCACGGCTTCTTCGGCTACTTGAAGACGTTTCTCGGCCCGATGCTCGCCCTCGCGCCGCTCCTCTTCGTCATCGAGATGATCGGCACCTGCGCCCGCGTCCTCTCCCTGGCGATGCGTCTCTTCGGGAACATCTTCGGCGAGCACATGGCAAAGGACATCTTCACGGGGATGGTGCCGATCATCGTCCCGATGCCGATTCAGGCGCTGGGCATCCTCGCCGCGCTCCTGCAGGCGTACATTTTCGCCCTTCTGACGGCGGTCTACATCGGGGGCGCCACCGCCCACGAGTCGCATTGAGCCGGATTCCGGTCTCGAAAGGAGCCAAGAAAATGACCAAGAAGCTCGGACAACTGGCGGCGCTCGCGGCCGCCGCTCTGCTCTTGCCCGGCGTGGCACTCGCCCAGGAGGCGGGCAAAGCCGCCGTTTCCGCCGGGACGGGGTGGGGCCATCTTTCCGCCGGCATCGCCATCGGCCTCGCGGCCGCCCTGGGAGCCCTCGGTCAGGCGCGGACGGCGGCCTCGGCGTGCGACGGCATCGCCCGAAACCCGGGCGCGACGGGCCAGATCCGCGGCATGGCGTTCCTCGCCCTCGTCCTGATCGAGTCGCTGGTCATCTACGCCCTCGTCATCGCGTTCGTCAT
>JBLMYG010000182.1:0-4075 GCA_050258155.1 Acidithiobacillales bacterium | reverse complement strand
CGATCGCCCCGCCGATCTCCACGTCGTAGGTGATCTGGACGCGGGGAGGACGGATTCGCTTCAGTTTCTGCTGGATACTTTCCTTCTTGGGCATGGGACCTCCCCCTTATGTGCCGGCGCTTCCGGCGTCGTCTTTGAGTCCGAGAGTTTCCCGCAGGTGCGAGAGGGTGTTGGCGTCCTTGATGACGTCGTGGAGCCAGGCGTCGAGCGGCATCTGGCCCCACGAGATGGCCCTCTGGACGAGGTACGAAACCGGGCTGTGCGGCTCGGTCCGGCGGAAATAGTCGGCGACCTGCGCGAGCTGGGCCAAGGCCTGGTCCCGGGCGCGGATGGCCCCGCCCGCGGCTCCCGCAGCTGCCGCAGCGGCGCCACCTTCCTCCCCGGGTGCGGCCGCAGCCAGCTCCGCCGCGTCCGGCTCCTCGATCCGCTTCTCCTTGACGACCTTGTCGAGGGTGGTCCGGATGGCGTCCAGCGTCTTCTGGAGCTCGCCGAGGCCGGGAGTCTGTCTCTCGAAGCGGAGGTCCACCGCCTTGTCGAGCGCTCCGAGGGCGGCCCACGTCTCCTCGACGTCGACGAAGAGCCGCTCGTAGAAAGCCCGGCGGGTCTCGGATCTGGCCTTCCGGATCTCCTCGCTCGTGACCTTTCCTTCCGCCTGGGCCCGCTGCCGCTTCTCCTCGAGCTGCTGGAGCGCCTCGGAGGTGAGCTTCGAGGTGTCGGCCGGAAAGTCGTACTGCTTGGACTCCTCGAACTGGAGGAAGTTGTAGTTCGCCCCCGGGCGCTTCGTCAGCTCGACCTTCCGGATCGCCAGCGCCGCCTGCCGGTCCAGCCATGCGAGAGCGTTCGCCCGTCCCTCCAGATCGTTCCCTTCGTCGATCTCGGGGAAGAGCGTCTCCCAGTACCTCTCGAGGAATCCGGCGGCGAGCTTGAGAGAGTCCCGGAGGCCCGGGAATCCGTTCAGGCTGACCTCCGCCTCGGAAAGCCACGAGACGATCTGGAGGTCCTTCGTCTTCGATGAGAGTGAGTCCGTGGCGAGCTGGACGACCTTCTCCCAGTCGGCGACCTTGAGCTCGCGAACCCAGTCGCCCTGGGGGACGTCGTCGTCGGCCCTGCGGGCCTCGCGGATCTCGTCGTGAAGGCCCGAGTACTGGAGATTCTCACCGGACGCATTCTCACCCGGGATCGGCGCGAGGAGCGCGTCCAGGTCCAGGACGGCGGGTGAAGACATCGGCGAGTTTTCCTCCGAGACCCTGAAAGACGCTTACGCGAGGTGGCCCCCGACCGCTACAATGAGAATAGCGACAGCGCGAATAGGGGTCAAGGGTCGCTGCCTGCAGGGGGTGAGACGATGCCGAATGCTCGCGATCTGTACCAGGCCGGGCACCTTGGGGCGGCGATCGAGGCCTTGAACGGCGAGGTCCGGGCCAATCCGACAGATTCCTCCCGCAGGATCTTCCTCTTCGAGCTTCTCGCCTTTGCGGGAGAGTGGGACCGGGCCGAGAAGCAGCTCGACGCCCTCGGCCAGGCCGGCCTTCAGGCCACCCTGGCGGTCCAGGTCTACAAGGCGAACATCCAGGCGGAACGGACCCGGAGCCGGCTCTTCTCCGAGGGGCTCCATCCCCACTTCCTGAACGAGCCCTCCCCGTACGTGGACCGCCATCTCGACGCCATCAACCGGGTCCGCGAAGGGAATTTCGCCGAGGCCCGGGAGATTCTCGACAAGGCCGAGGAGGAGCGTCCGGCTCTCGGGGGTACGCTGAACGGGAAGCCCTTTGCCGATTTCCGGGACTGTGACGACCTCATCGGGCCCGTTCTCGAGCTCATCGTGAAGGACAAGTACGCGTGGCTCCCCTTCGAGCAGATCCGGCGGATGGAGATCAGCCCTCCGTCGATGCTCCGCGACCTCGTCTGGGCGCGGGCCAAGGTCGAAGCCCTCGACGGGACCGTGGGAGACGTCTATCTCCCGGCTCTTTACGAGGGAACGCCGAAGCAGGCGAGCGATCAGGTGCGGCTCGGGCGGATGACGGAGTGGCGTGCCCTCTCGGAGGAACTGGCCCGGGGCGCCGGGCTGAAAACGTTCCTCGCCGGCGAGGACGAGGTGGCGCTCTTCGAGGCGCGGCAAGTGGCGTTCGAGCGGCCCGTCTCTTCCGTCGCCTCCTGAAGGCCCGAAAGTCGACGACCCCCGCCGCGCCGCGAGGGTCGTTTCCGGGTTCGGATCGGGACGAGGGCTGTCGGGAGGCGGTCAGCCCCACTTGTTCTGATTGAAGTCGGCCCACTTCGTGACCGCGCCGCCGAGCGAGCCATCCTTGTTCTGCGGCTTGTAATCAACCTGGCATTTCTGGAAGTTGAACGAGATCTGGTCCGTCGGCAGGATGTCCGCGCTCCCGCTGCCGCCGGTCTGGTAGCTGGAGATGAGGACGCCTTCGAACGTCCACTTCAGGTATTCCTGCTGCTCTTTTCCCGCCTTCCGGGCGATGACGACCGCCTTGTTGATGTGCTCGCCGGAGGCGCAGGCCAGCATGAGCTTCGGACTGGCCTTGCTCACCGACATCACGAAGTGAAAGTCCTGCGCCTGGGCTTTCCCCGCTCCCATACCGGGTCCCGAGTGTGCGGAACCCGTGTTCTGGACGCCCCAGGACCACGAGTGCATCTCGATCTCGTTTTTGTGCTTGGAGTCCTGGCTTTCGCCCTCTATTCCGTCGACTTTCAGGAAATAGTCTACAGCTGCCATCCTCTACTCCTTTCAGCAGTTATCTCCGTGCAGGACGTCTCTCTTCTCTCATTCCGCCGGGACCTCCGGCGGCCATCGCGCCGGTGACTCGAGGCCGGCGGTCCTCGCTGTTCGCCTCGCATCTCTCATGTCCCCCCGTTCAAGATATGTCGAGATTTGCCGATTTCAACCGGAAACTCGCTCCGTAGTCTCTTTTCGCTTCCTCGTTCGGCCCCCTCCTGCAGTGCCTCCCCTCGCGCGGGTCACTTACGAGACCTGAGATCGATCATGGCAACGACCGGACCCGATGTGGGACCAGTCCCCGTCTGCTCCCTCGACTGGAACTGGATCTGTCCGAACTCGATGTCGAACTCGCACGGGGGAATCACATCCCCGCCTTCGGCACGGGGCTCGCCGATATCCACCCGGGAAAGGTAGCAGTCGGTCAGCGTGATCTTGAAGAACTCGAAAGGCTCCTTGCCCGCCTTCCGGCAGGTCAGCTCCGCCGTCGAGATCTTACGGTTGGAGCCGATCATGTCGAAGAGCTTTGCCGTCCCTTTCTCGACGGTCGTGTAGATCGTCAGATCGGTGATGCTGATCTTCCCGGTGACCCCGCCCGTCGAGGCGTCGCGCGGGCTTCGAGCGTTCATCTTGAAGCCCTGGATCTGAAACTGGTTCGGCTTCGCCGTGTCCCTGCTTTCGCCCTCGACGCCGGTCAGCTTGAGAAACATGTCGACGAGAGCCATCTCCGCGTCCTTTCGCCTGCCTCGAGCCAGGGATGGATCATATGCGATTCGAGAGGTGGATGCGGAGGCAGCCCGAGAGCCTCACGTCCCGGCCGGGAGGAGGCTGGACTCAGTCGCGATCGAGGAGGGCGGCCAGCGGGAGATCCCAGCCCGGTGGCTCGGGCGGCGACGGGGGCTCGAGGACCGGCTCGTCAGGTCGAGGAGGCGCCGGCCCGGCAGCCTCCGGAGCCGGAGGAACGTCGGGTGGGACCGAGGCGTCCGCTGTCGGAAAGGACGCCGGAGGCGTGGCAAGAGGAGCTTCGGGGGGTTCGCCAGCGGCTGCGTCCGGCGGGGGACTGGCCTCTTCTGTGGGGGGCGGTGCCGAGGGGCTGGATGACGGCGCCGGGGCTGCAGGGGCCGCATCTGCGGGCGCCGCTTCTGCAGGAGGCGCCTGGGCGTCTAGGGGTAACGCGGCCTCCGAGGCGGTCTTCGTCTCTGGCTCCGCTCCCGTTCGCTCCCTCTGGACGAGGGGCGGGATCTCTTCGACGAAGTCTGTCGGTGCCGCGGCCGGATGGAGCAAGAGGATGTCTTCCGGCCGAAGATCCCGGTAGAAGACGACGCCGCACGCCACCTCGCCTCCGGT
>JBLMYG010000181.1:0-4983 GCA_050258155.1 Acidithiobacillales bacterium | reverse complement strand
GTCCGGGGGGCGCGCGCAGCCAAGCCCCCCGGAGGGTTCGTACAGACCCAGCTTCATTCCAGGCGCTAGTGTCATGAACCCTACCCTGGCCGTACCGTGGGGAAGGCCCCGCGGATTCTTCCCTTGTGAAAGCGAATTTCACCTCGGGTCAGCGCCTTCGCCAGCGCTGACGGATCAGCCGCAAAGAGCTGGCCATCGGCGGCAAGGACGCAGTGCCCCGCTTCCGCCGGAGGGAGGGCTGCCACGATCTCGTGCGCCTCGGCGAGCAACGCCCGCCACGTTCTCGAGAGCTGCGCGGCGTCGGGAGGGGGCCCTGTGAAGTCGAGGGCGCCGACCTCTTCGACCGTATATCTGCTCGAGCGTGCGGCGAGCTCGAGGATGGATTCCGGGCTGAAGCCGGGGTCCTTTCCGCAGGCGGCCCACGCGAGATACCCGAACCGCTGGAGCCGCTCGTGACACAGGAGGACATCCAGCCAGTCGCGGACCTCGACCCGGCCCACGAGGGCGAGCACCTTGTTCGTGGCGAGATCGAAGGGATGAAGCACGAGGCCGAAGTCATCGTGGGCGACGAGGGGGAAGAAGCGGAACGCGCTGTCGCGGGTCCACTGCAAGAGGACGAGAGACCCTTCGCTCTCGACCTCGGCTTCGACGAAAGACGGCCGCTCCCGGATGACTCTGACGGCAAAGGACCGCAACTCGAGGAGTCGCCGGTCCGCCTCCCAGGCCCGCGCCACCGCCTCCTCCGTGTCGTGGAACAGGTCGATGTCCCGCGAGATACGGTCACCTGCGAGGATCTGGTTGAGGGCGACCCCTCCTGCGACGTAGCTCTCGCCGGAGCCGATGCGGCTCTCGGCTAGGAGCCGGCAGATCCGGCGCTGGAGGCTCGTGAGAGGCACTGTCTCAGCTCTGCGGCCTTTCTGAAGGCCGTTCGGTCCCCGTATTTCTGGATCTGTCCCAGCACCCGCAAGCGCTGGGCCGTGTCAGCGGGGTAGTAGTCCGGTCGCAGGAACCAGAGACACCGGGAGCGGTACTCGTCGACGAGTCTGTTGATGGCGGCCTCAACATCGTCAGGGCCATCGGTCATCAGGGATGCTCTCCCCGCTCATTCTAGCTGCCGACCTTGCGTCCACGGCCAGCGGTCAAGTCTCATGACTCTCACGGCTCCCACTCCGGCACGTTCTTCCAGCCCGGGAAGGGGCCGACCTCGATCTTCCAGCCCGTGGGGGACTTCGCGTCGCGCACGGCGCGGAAGTTGGTCAGGGACTTCAGCTTTGCCACAAGTTCCGCGTGGGGCAGCGTGTGGAGGGGCGGCTTGTCGAGGTCGGGCATCGGCCAGAGGCGGAGCGTGTGATCCGCGCCGGAAGATGCGATCCACTTCAGGTCCGGGGAGACGACCGCTGCGGCGCCCCCCTTGTGGCCGACGAGAAGGTGCGGCTCTCCGTTGCCGTCTGGAGAGATGCGGCCGACGCGGATGATGCCGTCCGCGTCCGTCGTAACGAGGACACGGGCTGTCGGGTCCAGATCTGCCGAGTTGACGTGCGTCCCGAACTCGGGGAGCTCCCGCGCCGTGCGTCGCGCGAGATCGTTGAGGGAGGCTGGGCCGGCGGAGCCCGTCAGCTCTTCGTTGACCCGGACCGTCACCGCAACCCCCTTGTCGGGCATGATGGCCATGTCGGCCCAGTTCTCCCCGGTCCCGACGACGATCTCCTGTCGGCCGGTCGCGAGGTCCCAGCGGCGGACGCCGCCGTATCCGGCGCTCCAGAGCGTCGACTCGCCCTCGAAGGCCAGGCTGTCGATCCCGCCGGTCGGGTCGAAGCGGCTCACCGAGGGATCGGCGGGCCGCGGCGGCTGCGGGAGGTCGTAGGCTCGCGAGGCGCCCGTCTCGAGGTCCCAGACGCGGAGGGTTCTGTCGCCTTCGCCGGAGCCGTAAGCGGCGGCCACGGACCGGCCGCTCGGCGAGACGGCGGCACCGAGGATCCAGGGAACCCTCGTGAAGCCACTGAGCTCGAGCGGCGGCCGACCGTCCAGAGGCACGATCCAGAGGCTGGACCCGACGCAGAAGAGAAAGCGTCCTCGCGGATCGAAGGCGAGGGCCCTCAGATAGCTGGTCAGCCCCGGGATCGCGAGGGTCCGCGGGGTGGTGGAGCCGGGGGTAAGCGGCCAGAGCCGGACGGGCTCATCCGGCCACGAGGTGGCGAGCCAGCGTCCGTCCGGGCTGAAAGCCAAGAGGCGATGGTCATTCTTGAAGCCGTCCACGACGAGGGAGCGGGGCGTCCGGAGCGGCCAGAACGTCAGGCGGGAGTACTGGTCCGTCGAGGCGACGAGCCAGTCGCCGGCGGGGTGGAGGGCCGCTCTCGCGGCGTACCAGCCGACGTCCCTCCGAAGGACCAGCGGACGCGCGGCCGACCAGGAGCCCCGCCTCAAGAGGCCGGCAGCCTGTTCGAGCCTCGTAACGAGCCAGCGGTCGCTCAGCCCGAAGGGCGGATCCGCTCCTGCCGGGGCGGGGAAGTCCTCCACCCGGGGAGCCTTGCCCGGCCCGAGCGTCCAGACCCGCAGCTCCTTGGCGCTGTTGAGGGTGACGATCTCGTTCCCATAACGAAAGACACGCGTGATCTCGGGGCGGTGCTCTCCGAGGACCGTCTCGACGCCCCGCGGTGAGACCGGGAGCGGGCGCGAAAAGAGAGTGCCCCCTTTCGCGTGGAGCCAGTTCGAACCGGTCGGTCCAAACACTTCCAGCCCGAAGCGCGCCGGGACGCGGCCGAGATCGACCCGGGTCCCGGTGGAGGGATCCAGATTCCAGAGAGCGTGTTCGTCGGGGTGCCCCTCCTTGCCTCCGATCCCCGTCGCAAGGAAGAGCCGTCCATCGATGACGGGCTCGATGAGTTCGCCGGAGGTGATGACGCCGCCGAACTCGAGGGTACGCTCGAGCTTCAGCTCGGGGAGCGACCAGACCGAGGCTCGACGCCGGTCTTCGACGAGGACGAGGCGGTCGGAGACCCAGCGGGGCAGTCCTGTGTGTCCCGGCAGAAGGCGCGGCGGGCCCCCCTCCTCGCCTAGCACATACGCGTAGTGCAGGCCCCCGGTCGCGAGCTGTCGCCCGCGGGGGCTGAAGACGGGAACCCAGACGGCCTTTCCGAAACCGAGTTCGATCGCCGGAGGGGCTTCCCAGAGGGTCCTCAGGGCGAAGAGGCGCGCTTCGCGGCTGTCGGCCAGCTCCAGGCTCGCCGTCGCGAGAGCCAGCGCCTCGGTCGGGTCTTCCGTAAACCTGAGCTGGGCCAGGGCAAGGAGCTTTGCGGCTTCCGCCTTCTGCGCCGCGACGACGGCTTTTTGCCGGGAGACGCCGATTGCGATCGCGACGCCGATCGAGACGACCACGATCGCGGCAACGGCGCCCTGGACGAGCCGCCTCTTCCGGACCGCCTTGGCCGCCATGGCCTTCGAGAAGTCCTCCTCGACGGCTGTCAGCGCCCCCGGGTAGCGTCCCCGCCAGAGCCTGAATTCCTGGTACGCCGTCCCCGTCCAGAGGAGGTCCTCCGTCCGTCCCTTCTCTTCCCAGAGGCGGGAGGCCTGGCGGAGCTGATCCCGGAGCTGTGCCCCCGCCTCATCCTCCGTCCGCCAGCGGACGAGGCGCGGCCAGGCGGAAAGGAGCGACTCGTGGACGACCTCCACCCGCCGCCCGGCCCTCTGCCCGGGCTCGGTGGCGTGGGCTTCGTAAGTCGTCAGGAGGCGCGCGTCGATCAGGGCTTTGAGGACCGCCTCGGCGTCCGCGCGCTCTCCTTCGGGGAAGAGCGTCAGGAGTTCGTCCACGTCGCGGACGGCGCGGGTCCCCTCGGCCGTGACGAGGTTGCGGAAGAGCTCGCGCACGACGGGGAGCCTCTCCGGGCCGATCCGGCCCAGCGTTGCCTCGGCGTGCTGCGCGAGGGCCCCGCCGACCCCGCCGATCGTCTCGTAAGCCGAGCGGGTGAGAAGCCCGTTCTCGCGGTCGCGCCGCTCCCAGAGCGAAGCCGCCGCGAAGGCGAGGAGAGGAAGCGCCCCCCGCTCGCCCTCGACCGCCCGGAGCATCTCGGCGACGAGGGAGTCGTCCTCGAACCGGTAGCCGCACTTCAAGGCAGGCTGGACGAGAGCCCTGCGGAGGGCCTCCCCGGTCGGCGCGCCAAGAGGCATCAGGTCGCTGAAGACAGGGCGCAGCGCCTCGTGCTCCTGGCATCGGAGGAGGAAGTCGTCCCTCATGGCGAGGAGGACGTGGACGTCGGCCTCGAGGACGAGGCGCGAGAGGAGCGAGGCGAACCGCGCCTGCACCTCGGGGGGATTGAGGGTGAAGAGCTCCTCGAGCTGGTCGACGATGACGAGGACCTCCGCGTGATCGCTCCGCCAGAGGCGGAAGAGCTCCACCGCCACGTCGGCGTCCTCGAAGCGGAGCATCTGCCGCATGGCGCTGGTGTCGCGCGAGACCTCGGGGACGAGAGCCTGGCCGAGGGCGACGAAGGGCGCATCGCCGGGTGTGCAGAGGAGGTGCGCCCAGCCTTCCGGCTTTGCCGGGATGAGACCGGCTCTCAGGAAGCTGCTCTTGCCGGCCCCCGAGGGCCCGACGACGGCGAGAAGGTGCCGGTCCGGGAGCCGTTTCCAGGCCCCCTCCACCTCGGCCTCGCGGCCGAAGAAGTATTGAGCGTCGGCCTCGGTGAAGGACGAAAGCCCGGGGTACGGCTGCGCCTTTTCGATCCCGGTGCCGGTGGCGCCGGCCCGCTGGGCGATCTCCTCGAGGGCCCGGGCAAAGGCCTGGGCCGAGGGGAAGCGCCTGGCCGGCTCCTTGGCGACCGCCTTCCGGATCGCCTCCGACCAGGGGGTGTCGGGCAAGTCGGGGGGGTCCTTTCGAAGTCCTTTGAGGAGCGCCTGTCGCCGCTCCTGGTCGCGCACGCCCGAGGGCGCCACCATCTCGGCCAGGACGAGCCCCGCCGCGAAGACGTCGGCACGAGGGTCGGCAGG
>JBLMYG010000180.1:0-4031 GCA_050258155.1 Acidithiobacillales bacterium | reverse complement strand
TCCTTCTGAACTACTTCGAACCCGTTCCAAGGGCCTTCAGGAGAGCTTCCGCCTTCTCGTAACCGGGCTTCAGCGAGAGCGCTTTCTGGGCCTCTGCCCGCGCGCGATCCCGTTCGCCTCGTCCTGCGAGGAGGGCGGCGAGGTTGAGATGCGCCGTGGCGTTTTCGGGGTCGAAGCCGACCGCCGCCTCGAGGTCGGCCGCCGCACCCGGAATGTCACCCTTCAGGATCCGCTCCACGCCCCGGCGCTCGCGTACGGCCGCGAGGAGCTTCACCGTTTGCGGCTGCTCCGGGTTCGCTGTGAGCGATCTTTCGAAGGCAAGAATCGCCTCGTCTGTTCGCTCCTTCTCGGCAAAGGCCTCACCAATGCGATGCCAGAAGAGCGCGGGATCGGGGTACGCCGTCACGGCGGCCTCCGCGTCGTGCATCGCCACTGCGTCGCCCCGGTCGATCTCCAGGAGGACGAGGTGCATCTCCTCGTCCGCGCCGCCGTCGTAGAGGCCGGTGGGCCAGAGGGAGACGGCCGCGAGCGGGAGCGCCACGACCACGGCCGAGGCGAGGCGTCGGGTGTCCCGGGCCCGCGCCGCGGCGAGGATCCCCATGGCCCCGCCTCCGGCGGCCACCGCGAGAGGCGGCGCGAGCGGCAGCCGGTAGCGCGTCGCGACGAAGAAGGCCGCGACGAGGAGGACGTAGGCCGGAGTGAACGAGACCCAGACGCCGGCCTCGCGCGGTCGAAGCCTTCCGAAGCCGAGGAAAAGCAGGACGAGGCCGGCGCCGCCGAGAGGAACGAGGAGGCCCGGCCCGACAGGGAGAAGCTTCAGAACGATGCTCCGACTCCGGTACCACGGGTAGCTGAAGTTGAGGGGAGCCTCGTCCCCCGAGAGGACGTACCAGATCTTCCGGAGAAAAAGTTTTGCCGCAGCGCCCGGCTCGGCCGCGATCCAGCTCCACGCCTTTCGGGCGAAGTAGGAGGAGACCTCGCCCGTCGTCAGGGGCCGGCCTTCCGCGGCCTGGGCGACTCTCCTGGCGTCGGCCGCCTGCCCGGCGATCGAAGGAGTGATCCCCTCCAGCCGGCGGTAGACGCCGTCCGCGCCGGGGCTGTTTCCGATGAGGAAGTTCAGGCCGCCGTGCGAGGAGATGAGGACGAACTCGTGCGAGACGGCGAGGTTCCGGATGGTCACAGGGGCGACTGCGAGGCCGACCCCGAAGAGAAAGGCCGTCGCGGATCCAAAGGTCCGAAGAGAGATTTCTTCTGAAGGTAGAGAAAGCCGACGGCCGCCTCGCAGGCGCGCGACGAAAGGTGGCACAGCGAGGGCGAGGGTCACGACCGCCGCGCAAGGGAGGGCGTTCGGGCGGTTCAGGGCCAGGAGTCCGAAGGCGACACCGGTCGCCACCCAGGTCGTCAACGAACGAGGGCCGCCGTCCGGTGCCGATGCCTTCTTCCCCTTCGAAGAATTCCTTCCTGACGTGAGTCCCACAGCCAGCAGGTAGAGCGCGAGCGCGGTCAGGAACGGGTCGAGAGCCGACTGTAGGATCAGGACTTCGTAGAACGTCACGACACCCGTCAGGACGTAAAGCGCCGTTCCAACTGCTGCGGCCTCCTCCCCGAAGAGACGTCTCGCCGCGGCGAAGACGAGCCCGGCGGCCGCGGTCCCGAGGAGGATCTGGACGAGCCGGGCTGCGAAGAGCGAGCCGGCGGTCGCCGCGAGGATCGGCGCCAGGAAATAGATGTACAGAGGCGAGACGAAGAACGGCACGGCTCCGTCTCCCCGCAGCAGGAAGTCGCCATGCGCGACGCGCCACGCGAGGCCGACGTAGGCCCCCGTGTCGAGGCCCGCGTCGGGCTGGAGAAGGGGGTGGCTGCCGAGCGTCAGGAGGGCGGCCAGCTTCGAGAGGAAAGCCAGCAGGAGAAGCCCCGGCAAGATCCACGGGCGCCCCGCTCGACGCGTCTCCATTTCGTCTTCCCGTCGGGCCGCCTTCCGCCCCGCCATGACGTCGGAGGTTAATGGCTCCCGCACCGCGCTGCTAAGCTGCGGATGATGACGCCCCTCTTCATCGGCGTGGACGGCGGCGGAAGCCATACCCGCGCCGTCGTCGCCGGGGAGGACCTGGTGCCGAAAGGCCGGGGCTCGGCCGGCCCCGCGAACGCCGCCACCCGTCCGCTTCGCCATGTCGTGGCCGCTGTCGCCGAGGCCGTCGCCGGCGCGGCGCACGCGACGGGAATCGAGCCCGGCTCGGCGACCGGCATCGCCTGCGGCCTCGCGGGCGTCGAGACAGCCGGTGTCGCCGATGGAGTCGCAAGGGCCCTCGAAACCATCTACGCCGCCAAAAGGGTTCTTGTCACGACCGACGCGAAGATCGCCCTGGCCGGCGCCGTGGCGGGGCCGGTGGATGGTCCGGGAGTCGTCCTGATCGCCGGCACCGGCGCGATCGCCTTCGGCCGGGGGATGGACGGGACGGAGGCGCGCGCCGGGGGCTGGGGGCCGATCATCGGAGACGAGGGGTCGGGCTACGCCATCGCCCGTGAAGGCCTCGCCGCCGTCGTCCGCGACCTCGACGGTCGCGGAGAGCGGACGAAGATCCGTGACCTTCTCCTGGCGTTCGAGAAGGTCGCGACGCCCGACGAGCTGCTTCACCGCATTCACGGGGCGGACGGTGGTCCTTCGGACGTGGCGGCCTACTTTCCGCTCGTGATCGGCGCGGCGAGAGAGGGAGACGCAGAGGCGCTCCGGATCCTCGCCGGGGCGAGCGAGGAGCTGTCGCTCGCGGCCGTGACGGTCATCCGAAGGCTCGGCCTTACGCGAGACGTCTTCGACGTCGCCACGGTGGGCGGCGTCTTCTCGGCCGGCGACCTGATCCTCCGCCCGCTCAAAGAGAGGATCCTCGCCGTCGCGCCGCGGGCGCGCCTCCATCCGCCCGTCTACCCGCCGGAGATCGGCGCGATCCGCCTCGCCCTCGCCGCCGTCCACTCTTCGCCATGAGCGACACCCTTGCCCTTCTCAAGCGGATGAACGACGGCGACCGGGAAGTGCCGGACCGCGTCGGCGCGGCGATCCCGGCGATCGGGCACGCCGCAGAGGCGATCGCAGCGCGGCTCGAGGAAGGAGGCCGGTGGTTCTACTCCGGGGCCGGGACGAGCGGCCGGATCGCCGCCCTCGACGCCGCCGAGATCCCCCCGACGTTCGGGACGGATCCGTCGCTCGTGGTGGCGCTGATGGCGGGCGGACCGGGCGCACTCGCTCGGGCGGTCGAAGGGGCCGAGGACGACGGCGACGCCGGGGCGCGCGACCTCGACGAGGCGGGAATGACGCCACGAGACGCCGTCGTGGGCGTCTCGGCGAGCGGGACGACGCCTTACGTCCGCAGCGCGATCCGCCATGCGCGGAACACGGGGGCTCTCACCGGGGCCGTCGTCTGCACGCCGGGCGCGCCGCTTCTCTCCGAGGTCGAACTGTCGATCCTCGTCGATGCCGGTCCGGAGGTCCTCCGCGACTCGTCGCGGCTCCGCGCCGGGACGGCGCAGAAGCTCGTTCTCAACATGCTCTCGACAGCCGTCATGGCCCGGCTCGGCCGTGTCTACCGCGACGAGATGGTCGCCATGAAGCCGACGAACGAGAAGCTCCGGAAGCGGGCCGTCAGAATCGTGGCAGAAATCACAGGCATAGAGGGAGAGAGAGCCGAAGACTTTCTTAGAAGGTGTGAGTGGCGGCTTCCCGCCGCGCTCATCTCGGCGAGATGGGGACTTTCCGCAGAGGCGGCTGCTGATTACCTTTCTAAGAAGAAAAACAACGTCGCCCTCGCTTTGACCTCACCTCCTGAGCGACACAGGCCGTGAAGCCGGTGGCTGTCTCCGGCCTCATCGACCTCCACATCCACGGCGCCTTCGGGATCGACGTCCTGACGGCTGAGGCGGAGGGGCTGGACATTCTCGCGAAGGGGCTCGCGTCGCGCGGCCTTTCGGGGTTCGTCCCGACGCTCGTTCCGATTCCCATCGACAGGATGCGCGCCGCCGTGGCGCGTCTGGCCACGTGG
>JBLMYG010000179.1:0-6698 GCA_050258155.1 Acidithiobacillales bacterium | reverse complement strand
GGGGACCAGGTTCACATCTGCTGGGACGCCATCAGCAGCCGCGGCGCCGACTACGCACGGCACGCCCTCACGCGGATGGCGCAGGCGGGAGCCGTCCTCACGAACCACGAGTCGGTCGGCTTCGAGTGGGCCCGGGACAAGAACCACCCGCGGTTCCGCGAGATGAGCGAGCTCTTCAAGTCGGGCCAGCCGGCCTGAGGGCGCCGGCTGCCAGAACGGCGCCTTCCGGATGGCACGCAATGTGCGTGACCAAAGACGCGCACTGACCAGCCTCTCCTCCAAGCCGCCTTCGGGCGGCTCTTTTTTTTGGCCTTCCCGGATCGTTTACGATCCTTTTCAGTGCCCGAGCCTCCGGTCTTTTTCGCCTTCACTGGGGGCCGCCAGGTCGGACCCCTCCGGTTCGCCGAGATGGCGGACCTCGCCGCACGGGGGATCCTCCAGCCCGACGACCTGGCCTGGAAGAGCGGCACCCCCGACTGGGTCCCTGCCTCGCAGCTCCTCGCTTTCCCGGGCCGAAAGCCCCCTTCGGGGGTCTTTGAGGTCCCGGCGACCGTTCCGAAGGACGCCGAGCCGGATGGGGCTCTCTTTTCCGCCCGGAATGAGCCGGTCCCGGGGGCAGCCTCGGGAAGCCCGCTGGCCCCCGCCATCGCCTCTTTTCAGTCGTGGCCACGCGTCTCCCTCACCAAGGTTTCCGACGACCCGGGGTTCGGCCTCCTCGAGACCGGTGCCAAGGCGGAAATCGGGGGCGCCGATTCCCTTGCCGGCGGCGGACCCGAGACCGGCATCCCGAAGTCCGCCGGCCGCCTCGGGCAACTCCTCCCCCTCCGGCGGCTGAACGATGACGCGCTTCTCGGCTCTCCCGTCACGTGGGCCCTCGTCTTCTTCGGCCTCGGCCCCCTCTTCGTGTCGGCCGTGGCCGGGGACCCTCTACTCCGGATCCGCCTCTTCGATTTCGGCTGCGGGGCCCTCTGGGTCGTCTTCTTTTACGCCGCATTTAGGACCGAGAGCACGACGAGCCGTACGGTTCTCGCCGTCTTCTTCGGTTCCGTCCTTTTCGCGGCCTTCTACCTCGGTTTTCTCGCGAGCTGGCCTCCTGTCTCGACGCTCGCCCCCTGGTCCGCGGCCGGGCAGGGGCTCGGGCTGCGATTCGTCGCCGCGCTCGGCGGGACCGCTCTCGTCCAGGAAGCAGGAAAGCTCCTCGTCCTCTTCTTCGTCGCCCGACCGCTACGGGAGCTCGACACCCCGGCTGACGGCCTCCACTGCGGCCTGATCGCGGGGGCGGCCTTCGGCCTCTGCGCCACGGTCGTTCAGGCGTGGCCGCTCGGCACCGGGAGCGAAGGCCTCCTCCGGAGCGGCGGAGACTGGACGCCCACCGCTCTCTACGCCGCATTTCTGGGGAGGGCCGTCCGCGCCATGACACAACCCTTCCTCAACGCCCTCTGGACCGCGGTTGCGGGCATCTTCCTCGTGCAGGGATTCCCGCCGGGAGGACGGAAGGCGGCGCCGGGGCGGGCCGCCCTCGGGCTCGGCCTCGCAATCGTCCTCCACGCCCTCTACGAGTCGCTGGCGCCCCCCCCGACGGCCTTCCTCTCGTTTCTCGTGGCGGCCGCGGGCCTTTCCCTTCTCCTGGCGCTCAAGCGGGACGCCGAGGAAGAGCCAATTCTCACTGCCCTCCGCTGACCCGGGCGACGGGCTTTCCGAAGAGGAAGCCCTGCCCGTACTGGAGTCCCAGCTCCCGAAGCGTCCGGAGCTCCTCCTCGCTCTCGATCCCCTCGGCCACGAGCGAGGCCCCGATCTGCCGCCCCAGCGAGAGGAGGCTCGAGAGGACCTCCCGCTTGATGGCGTCCTGGTGGACGTTCCGGACGATCGTCTGGGAGACCTTGATGTACTCAGGGCGGAGCTGGAGGATGGTCTCGAGGCCCGAGTAGCCGGACCCCGCGTCGTCGATCGCGAAGCGGAAGCCCGCGCCGCGAAGCCGTTCGAGGACCTCGCGAAATGCGGCATAGCTCCAGACGATCTCCTTCTCGGAGACCTCCACGACGATGGCGTCGTGCGCTCTCTGCATCTCGGCGAGGTTCCGGTCGTCGAGGAAGACCGGGTGCGTCAGGAGGCGCGCCGAGGCGTTGACGAACAGAATCACGTCCCGGACGGGGCGTGGAAGGGACGCGAAGATCGTCTCGAGGCAGAGGTTCTCGAGCTCGAGGAGCATGTCCCCCTCGCGGGCGACCGAGAAGAGGGCGTCCGGCATCTCGAGGTCGCTCCCGACGGGGCCGCGGATGAGAGCCTCGTACCCGAGCACGCGCCGTCCCGAGAGGACGTGGACCGGCTGCCAGACCGTCCGGAGGGCGCGCCGTGAGAGGACCTCCTTCAGCGACTCGACCCGTCCCTTCCGGGCGTCGGTCTGAAGGGCCTCGGCAGCGCGCATCGCCTCGAGGACGCCTCGCGCGAGGCTCCGCGCAGGGCGGACTCGCGGATCGTCGGCGACGAAGGAGACGCCGACGTAGACGCTCATCAGGTCGACGGCGATTCGCCCGAGAGCCTGCCGGAGCCTTCGAAGAACTCCCTGCCTGAAGCGGCGGGCCTCGGGCTCGAGAAGGGTCGCGTGCCGCTGCGCCGGGCGCGAGGAGAGGTCGAAGAGGAGGCAGAAGCCGTCGCAGCCGTTGAACGAGAGGGAGAGATGCTGGGCTTTCAGCGCCGACGAGGCCAGGTCTTCCCGGAGGCTCGCGGCCGTGAGGCGGAGGACGCGGTCGTAAAGCTCCCAGCCGTAGAGGCTCTCGACGCCGGCGAAGCGGCCCAGCTGCAGGTAGACGACGCCGATGCGCGCCACGCGCTCGAAGCCGACACCGGGGTCGGGGTGAAGGGGGAGGCCCGTCACGGCGTCGGTGGCGAGCCGTTCCAGGCGAAGGCGCTCCACGTCAGCCACCGTCCCGGGGGACGGCGACGACACGAGCCCCAGGGGACGCTCTCCTCGCGTCTTCATGGCGCTCCTTTCCGGCTCGCGCCTCTCGTGAGGGCTCGCACCTTTCCGCGGAGCTCCTCCGCGCGGAACGGCTTCTTCAGATGGTCCGAGCCGCCCACCTGAAGGGCGGTGATCTGGTCGCGCAGCTCGGTTCGCCCGGTCAGGAAGAGAACGGGGAGGCTGCGCGTCGCCGTCTGACGGCGGACGATGTCGCAGAGCTCCCAGCCGTTGAGTCCCGGCATGTTGACGTCGAGGACGAGGAGGTCGGGTGGGTCTCTGAGGACGGCGATGAGGGCGGAACGGCTGTCGGTCGCTCCCGCGACGCGGTACCCCTCGCCCGAGAGGACCGCCGCGACGGCCTCGATGAGGCCCGGATCGTCGTCCACGATGAAGACCGACGGGTCCGTCATGCGGCCCCCGCCGACAGGAGTGGGAACATGATCGTCACCTCGAGGCCGTGCCCCGGCTCGGAGAGGAGGGAGATCTTCCCTCCCTGAGCCTCGAGAAGCTCGCGGACGAGCGCCAGGCCGAGCCCCCGGCCCTCGGCCCCCGTGGCGCGGGCCGCCTCGCCGCGATAGGCGTACTCGAAGGCCCGCTTCTGCTCCTCACGGGTCATCCCGATTCCGGTGTCGCTGATGACGATGAAGACGTGCTGCGCGACGATGCTCGCTCGCATCCGGATCTTCCCTCCGGGCGGCGTGTACTTCACGGCGTTGTCCAGAACGTTCCGGAGAGCCCGCTGGACGGCGACGGCGTCGGCCGCCACGAAGATCGTCTCCTGGTCGGCGAGAAAGTCGATGTAGATCTTCTCGCCGTGCGCCGCGTGATAAGACTCCGCGAGAGACGTCAGGAGCTTGACGAGCTCGGTCCGTGGTGGCGAGGGCGGAGGGGAGGGCGCGGCCTGGCGGGCGGGACGACGGACGCCGACGAGGGACTCCATCAGCCCGATCTCGCTGTCGAGGTTCGCGAGATGCTCGGGACGTGGCGCTTCGCCGCGCCGGACGCCCTCGGCGATCAGGTCCGCGTAGACGCGGACGACCGAGAGCGGCGATTTCAGGTCGTGCAGCAGCTCCTGTCGCGTGTCGCGTGTGGGAGCGGTTGGCGGCGGGGCCGGCCCCGCTTCGGTAGCGGCCGGGGGGACCAGCGCGGCCGGAGGCCGGCTCGCGGAGGACGCGGACCGGATTTCTCCCGAGCCAGGCCGGCTCTGCGGAGGGGCGGACGGGGCCTTTGGCCTGGCCCCCTCCGGGACCACCTCGATCAGGAGGAGAAACGCGGCGGGCCAAGCGAGTCGGAGGGCCGTCCCGACCGTCGGCAGCGCGCCTGCCGTCAGGCCGGGAATCGCCAGCGCCGCCGCTCCCCCGGTCGCCGCCACGGCGAGGAAGCGTCCGGCGGAGGGGCCTTCCCCGAGGCGCGCCAGGACGATCTCGACGAGGAGGAGCGGATAGAGGTCGCTCGCGAGGCCACCGGTCAGCGCCAGCGCGAGGAGAACGAGAAGGAGAGAGGAACCGAGATCGACCGGGAGCGCGAAATCCCCGAAGGCCCGGCCGACGGCGGGCGCGAGCAGGAGCGCCCTGACGACCACGGCGCCCCCAGCGACGGCCGCGAGGCGGGGTACGTCCGTCGGTGCCGCCATCCCGGTGGCGACGGCGAAAAGGACGGCGACGAGGAGAAGCCCCGAGGAGAGGAGGCCGCGGGAAGCGCCGCTCACGGCCCCGCGCAGCTCTCGGGGCGGCCCGCCTCAGTGGACATAAGCGCACCCGACCCGGAGGCGGCCGTCGGAGAGCGGAACCGTGCTGACCGCGCGCATCGTCACGCGGTGCGTCTCGGAGCTGTGCCGCTGCTGGATCTCCCCCGCCAGGAAGGGAGCGGGCTGCCCGTCCGGGGAGAGGAAGGAAAGGCCGCCGTAACCGATGTCCCGGACCTCGGCCGTCTCGCTCCGGCGCGCCCGCGAGCCCGGGATCCTCAGCGTCAGGCCCGGAACGTCGAAGCGGGGGAAGCGGCGCGCGTGGGGAAAATCCCCGGCCGCCTGCTGCTTGGAACGGTAGAGCCGGATGTCGGACATCTTCAGGAGAAAGTCGAGAAGCCGCCCGTCCGTCGGGAACGACGCGACGCCGTACGACATTCCGACGCGGAGGCCCACCTGCCGGGGAAGGCGGATCGTCCCGACGCGGCGGCGGATCCGCTCGGCCACCGTCAGGCTGTGGAGGATGTCGCTGTTCGGCAGGACGGCCACGAACTCGTCGCCGCCGTAGCGACACCCGGCGTCCACCGCGCGAAGCGACGCGCGAATGGCCGCGGCGGTCCGCGCGAGGATGTTGTCTCCCACCGGGTGGCCGAGGCGGTCGTTGATCCTCTTGAAGCCCGTCAGGTCCATCATCAGAACCGAGACGACGCCGCCGCTCCGCTCGGCGCGCGCCACCTCGCGGTCGAGGTGGTCGAGCAGAAACCGTCTGTTGTAGAGCCCCGTCAGCGGGTCGGTGATGGCGTTGTACCGGAGCGCCGAGATGTCCCGGTCGGAGAGGATCCGTGGCTCGCCCAGGAGGCCGCGCCGGCTGTGAAAATGGTGGATGAGGGCGGTCTGAAGCGACACCGGCGCGCCGAGATGCTCGCGGAGGCTGCCGAGCAGCCGGAGGACGCGGCGGAACTCCCGCTCCGCAGCGGGAGGCTCGAGTGTCACGCCCGTCCACTCGATCAGGAGAAGGCGAAGCAGCTCCCCGGCGCCGAAACCGTCGCGGGAACTGTGAAGCTCTTTTTCAAACCGTTCGAGGGAAAAGTCCCGTGTCCGGCCCAGCTTCGCCAGCCGGGCGACACGGACGGCGACGTCCTGCTCCTTCAGCACTTGCCCGGCAGGGCTGGACCCGCCGAAAGCGAGCATTTCATGGTCATGAACCCGCGCGAAAATGGTAGCACGCCCAAGCGGATTTGGTGCGCCTGCATCATGGGAACCGGAGCCGGCTTTCGGGCACCCTCGGCGTGTAAGGGGGGTTCCAACCATGGCGATGCTCATCACGGAAACCTGCATCAACTGCGGAAACTGCGAGCCCGACTGCCCGAACAAGGCGATCAGCCAGGGCCCGAACATCTACGTGGTCGACGTGACGAAGTGCACGGAGTGCGTCGGCGCCTTCGACGCCCCGAAGTGCGTCGAGGTCTGCCCGGTCGACGAGTGCATCGTCGTCGACCCGGCCCATACGGAAAGCCGCGAGGCGCTCGAGGCGAAGTACCAGGCCCTGCACGCCTAGACCGGCGACAGGACCCGAAGAAAGCGGACGAGCCGGCGGTTTCGGCCGCCGGCTCGCACTGCCTTCCGGGCGCCGGAGACGGCCGGATCCCGCTGTTCGGCCTTCGGTTGTTGCCCGCCTCCGGGCGAGAGCGAACGGGACCGCCTCGTCCTGAGGAAAAGGCCCCATTGACCTGTCGGCGGGGGGGACCCACTAGTTACTTAGCGGGGAGATTCTCCGTCTTCGGCGGCCCGGGGCCGGGTCGCGAGGAGGTCGCATGAACTTCTCCATCAAGGTCGACCCGTCGACCTGGCAGCGCTACATCTCCACTCCCGTGAAGGGGAGAGCCCTTCTGATGGACCCCTTCACGAACAAGGGGACCGCCTTCACCGCCCGGGAGAGGGACGAGCTGGACCTTCACGGACTCGTCCCCCCCGCGGTCTGCACCATCGAGGAGCAGCTCCAGCGCGTCTACGAAAACTTCCTCGCAAAGCCGACGCTCCTCGAGAAGTTCATCT
>JBLMYG010000178.1:0-11823 GCA_050258155.1 Acidithiobacillales bacterium | reverse complement strand
GATTCAGACGTCTCCGGTCGGCGGTCAGTGGGGGAGGCCCCCGGGCTTGATGATCCGGGGCCGCAGGTCTCTCCGATGCGGCCCGCGCGGATGCATCGAAAAGACCAGCGCCCCCACAGCGTACGAGCACGGGATCGGGCGAACCTTCTCCCGCAAAGGCGAAAGAAGATACGTCACGCCTCGGCCAGGTGTCAAGGAACCGCTTCGGCGTCAGAATAGATCGATGGCAGCTCTTCCCCTCGACGGGCGAAAGGTCGCCGCCGCGATCCGCGCCGAGGTCGCGTCCGGTGTCGCGGCCCTCGCGGGGCGCGGCGTCGTGCCCGGCCTGACCGCGGTCCTCGTCGGGGACAACCCGGCGAGCGCGGTCTACGTCCGAAGCAAGGGGACGGCGGCCGAGGAGGCCGGGATCGCGGCGCGGACGCTCCGGTATCCCGCGGACCTTCCCGAGAACGACCTTCTCAGGACCATCGACGGCCTGAATCGTGACGACGCGGTCGACGCCATCCTGGTCCAGCTTCCGCTCCCGCCGCAGATCCGGGCCGAGAAGATCCTCGAGGCCGTCGATCCGGCCAAGGACGTCGACGGCTTTCACCCCGTCAATGTCGGGCGGCTCGTCCAGAAGAGGCTTGGCCCCCGCCCGTGCACCCCGGCCGGCATCCTGGAGCTCCTCCGGCGCGAGGGGATCCCGCTTCGCGGTGCGCGGGCGGTGATCGTGGGGCGGAGCGACATCGTCGGAAAGCCGATGGCCCTTCTCCTGATGCACGCGGACGCCACGGTCACGGTCGCCCACTCGAAGACGCGGGATCTTCCGGCCGTCTGTCGCGAAGCCGACCTCCTCGTGGCCGCGATGGGGAGGCCCGGGTTCGTGACCGGCGAGTTCGTGAAAGAAGGGGCCGTCGTCGTGGACGTCGGGATCAACCCGGTCACGGATCGGGCCGGCCTCGAGCGCTGGTTCCCGAGCGACCCGCAGCGGCGCGCCGAGTTCGAGCGCCGGGGCCGGACGCTGGTCGGCGACTGCGATCCCGTGTCGGTCGGCGCTCGCGCAGGCCGGCTCACGCCCGTTCCCGGCGGCGTCGGGCCCCTCACGATCGCGATGCTCCTCTCGAACACGCTCGGCCTCGCGATGGCGCGAAGAGGCGAGAAGGGCGCCGCGGAGACTCCCCGCCGTCCCGGGTGATCCCGGGCGAGGCCGACGGATGCCGAAGCGGATCCTGCGCGTCGGGCTCACCGGCGGGATCGCCTCCGGGAAGAGCACCGTGGCGGCCCGGCTGGCCGCCCGCGGCATTCCGGTCCTCGACGCCGACGAGGTCGTTCACTCTCTCTACCTCCCAGGGGGCGAGGGTGCGCGGGCCGTCTCCGAGGAGTTTGGCCCGGAGCTTCTCGACCGTACCGGGGGCGTCGACCGGGCGAGCCTCGCCCGCAAGGTCTTCGGCGATGCCGCAGCGCTCGCGCGGCTCAACGCCCGGGTCCACCCGCTGGTCAAAGAACAGCTGAAGACGTGGTTCGAGGAGCGGGAGGCCGCCGGCGACCCCCTCGCCGTCGTCGAGGCGACGCTTCTCGTCGAAAGCGGCAGCCGCGGGCGCTACGACGTCCTCATCGCAGTCTCGGCTCCCGCCGAGCTCCGGCTGGAGAGGGCCGTCCGCCGGAGTGGCGAGGTGGAGCGGGAGAACCTGCGACGCCGTATCGAGGCCCAGCTCCGCGACGAGGAACGCGAGAAGGCGGCTGACATCGTCCTCAGGGCCGACGGGACGAAGGAGGAGCTGCTCGCGAAGGTGGACGCCCTCGCCGAACGGCTGAAGGCGATGGCGGCGGCGCGCTTCAGCGCGCGAGCGCCGTCCTGAGGGCCGCGAAGGCGCGAGCACGGTGGGAGTCGCGGTTCTTCTCCTCGGCCGTCATCTCGGCGTACGTTCGGTTGTCACCCTCTGGAACGAAGAGGACGTCCCAGCCGAAGCCGCCTTTGCCGCGCGGGGCGGCCGCGAGTGATCCGTCGCGGCGGCCGACGGCCACGAGGACCTCGTCCGGCCGCGCGGAAGGGGACACCAGCGCGAGCGCCGAGACTGCCGTCGCGCTCCGGTCGGCGAACGGATCGAGCATCCGGGCGAATCCTTCCTGGCCGAGCGGAACCAGCGTGATCCACTTCGTCATCGGCCCGGGGAAGCCTCCCCACGCCTTCACCTCGAGCCCCGAGTCCTCCACGAGGACCGTGCGGCCGAGGGCCGACGCCGCCGCGACGGCCTTGGCCCGGACGACCTCGACGAAGTCGAGCGACTGGATCTCCGGCAGGTCGAGCGGGACCGCGACGACGGGGCGCCCCAGAAAGTGCGAAGCCTCGCGCGCCTTGCCCGGATTCGAGGTGACGAAGGCGATCTCCCCGGAGAGGACCACCCGCCCTCTCACGTGTGCACGGGGCGGACCGGGACGCCCTTCGGGTCGAGCCGGACCCGGTAGGCCGGAAGGTCCCTGGTGAGCCCTTTGAGCTTCACGGCCCCGAGCGCCTCGAAGGCGAACTCGCCGCCGGCGAGACGCGCCGTCTCCTCGCCGACCACGATCTCGTTCGGCCCGGCCACGTGCTCCTCCAGCCGCGCGGCGACGTTCACCGTGTTCCCGAGGACCGTGTAGTCGACGCGCTGGTCCGATCCGATGTCGCCGACGACGGCGTTGCCGGTGTTGATGCCGACCCGGATCGCCACGGGCGCCTCTCCCCGTCCGGCGCGCTCTCCGTTCCAGGCGATCACGCTCTCGATCATCCGGGCCGCGGCCGCTACGGCCCGGCGCGGGTGGTCAGCCTGCGGAATCGGAGCGCCGAAGAAGGCCATGACGGCATCGCCGATGAACTTGTCGAGCGTCCCCCCCTGCGCGAAAACTGCGTCCGCCGCGAACGTGAAGACCGTCGAGAGAAAGCGGGAGACGGCCTCGGGCGCCATCGTCTCGGCGAGCGTCGTGAAGCCGACGATGTCGGCGAAGAGGACGCTGACGGGGCGCGTACGGACCTTCTCGAGCGCCGACGACTCCGAGGCGATCTCTTCCACGACGGCCGGCGAGTGGTAGCGGGACAGCCGCTCGCGGATCCGCTCCTCCCGCTCGATCCGGGTCTGGAGGCGGGCCCGCTCGATGGCGACCGCCGCGAAGTTCCCGAGGGCCGTCAGGAGGTCGAGGTCCTCGGCCGTGAAGCTTCCGACCTTGAGCGGCGTGTCGACGTGGAGGGCGCCGATGACGTGGTCCTGGTTCCAGAGCGGCACGCACATGGCCGACCGGATCTGCTGGATCCGGATCGACTGCCCCGACTCGAACCGCCCGTCGGCGAGCGCGTCGGACGTCAGGACCGCCACGCGCTGCCGGACGACCGTATCGACGATGGTGTGCGAGAAGGGCTCGGCCGCCTCGAGCCCCTTCTTCCCTTTTTGCCGCGCGAGCATCGGAACGGGGCGCCCCTTGTCGTCGAGAAGGACGACGGCCGCCCGTTCGGCTGGCAGGAGGCCGAAGAGAAGGTCGACGACCGTCTCGAGGATCTCGCCGACGGCGCGCGCGACGATGAGCGTCTTGGCGACCTGGACGAGGATCTCGAAGAGCTTCCCGCGCCGCTCCGACGGTGGCACGCGCCGGCCGAAGAGCGTCGCCGAGAGGTCGCCGCCGGCCGCCCCGCTCGCGTCGAGCTGGAAGTCCTTGTTGAAGTCGGCGATCGAACGGACGAAGGTGGCACCCGGGTCTCTGATCGAGGCCTCGTGGAGCGACTTCGGCCTCGCTTCCTCGCGGACGGTCAGCGTGAAGGCGCCGACGGTGAGGGCGTCCCCGGCCTTCAGAGGCGCCTTCTCGACGAAGCTGCCGTTCACCTTCAGGCCGTTCGTCGACTGCTGGTCCGACACCCACCACTGCCCCCCTTCGAGCCGGAAAAGGGCGTGGCGCCGCGAGACGGAGAAGTCGTTCAGAACGATGCCGTTCTCCGCCGCCCGTCCCAGGGTGATTTCGGCCCCTTTCAGCGCCGTCCGCCGGACCTGACCGTCGACTTCGTAGACGAGCTCGAGCATCGAACCGGACAGCCATTATCGCCCGCCGCCTGGCGTGGGCGTCCCGGTCTCGGTGGGCGTCGCCGTGCCAGGCCCCGGCGTCCCCGACGCGCCGCCCAGCGGGACGATCTCGGGGACGATCTCGTGCCTGGGGCGCACCTCGGACCCCGCGGTGGGCACGCGGCCGGGGAGAAGCCGGATGGAATGAGCCGGGACGAACAAGAGGCCCTTCGCCCCACTTCGGATGCCGTAGAAGCCCGGTTCCACGACGAGGACCTCCACCGTCGCCCTTTCCTCGAGCGCCCCCGCCTGAGGGGCTCCGTAGTCCGGCTCGAGGAGAAGGGGACAGCTTTCGACGGCGACGCCCGGCTGGGCCGGGAAGCCTGCGACCGCACCCGCCCGCCTCAGGCGAGCCTGCCGCGCCTCGGGCGTGTCGAGGCCCGCCGAGGCCGGGGTGGCTGCCGGTCTCGCCGGCTCCGGAGGGCGGCGACATCCTCCGCCGAAAAGGAGGCCAGCCGCCAGGAAGGCCGTCGTGGCCAGGACACGGCGGCATCTCATCGAGCGGCGCCGCCCGGAAGCGGCTCGCGGACCAGCGGCATCGCCATGCAGCGAGGCCCGCCCCGCGCGCGGGCCAGCTCGGTGGCGGAGAGCTGGACGGCGTACTTCTTGTGACGTCCGAGGTCGAGCTCCGCACGGCCGAGAAGCAGATCGTCGTCCCGGACGATCGCGTAGCCGCGGGCCGCCAGCGCTTCGGCCGTCCGTTCGTTCCGCTCGTAGGAGAGGATGATCCCCGGCGCGAGGGCGAAGGCGTTGGCGCCATCCGTCCACTGCTCGCGCTGCTGATCCACCGGGTCGGAGCCCCCGCACGGGATCGGCGTCAGGTCGAGCTTCCGGTCCCGGAGCACCGACAGGAGGTCCCCGGCCGCCGTCCACGAGATCTCGCGCTTCGAAAGGTCCGCCTCGTAGACGTCGGCCTCCTCCGGCCCGCCCGGCAGGATCATCGGCGCGTAGCAGAGGGCTTCGTCCTCCGACACCATCGTGAAGACCGTGTCGAGGTGCATGTAGGAGCGCGACGGGGGGATCCCGACGACGACGATCCGCTGCACCGCCGACCCTTCGCGCTTCAGCGCCTCCGCGAGCCTCTCGATCGTCGTCTTCTCCGTCCGCTCGGAGTAGCCGATGGCGAGAAGGTCCTCCCGGAGGACGAGGACGTCACCCCCCTCCAGCGTCGGGCGCATCCGGGCCCAGGAGACCTGGGGCCGCCAGGACGCCGAGAACTCGCCGAACCAGAAGGGGCCCCCTTCCCGGGCGAAGCGCGCGTGGCGCGAGAAGATGGCGCCCGAGAGAAGCGGCTCGCGGAGGCGCGCGGGGGTCGCCATCGAGGCACGGACGACCCGATCACCGATGACGATCGCAGGATCGCGCTGGAAGAACCAGTTCGGCACCGGCGGGAGAAGGAACAGGGAGTCGATCGAGTCGGAAATCGCGGGACGTTCCCGCGGGAGGCCCTCCACGAGCGCGGCGGAGAGCGCGCCGGGAGAGAGAGCCTCGAGCCGGTCGCCGAGCTCCTTGCTCCAGCCGAGATCGTGCGCGAGGTCCCCGAGGAGGGCCCGCCGTTCTTCGTCGTCCACGAGCACCTCCCGGAGGAGGTCTCCCGCCTCGAGTACCTCGTCGGCCACGAGGCCGAGGAGCTTCTGGAAGCGGCGGTGCTCCTCCCTGGCCCTGGGGCCGAAGAGAATGTCGTCGAAGAGAAGGTCCCGCATCATCGACGGGACCATCCGGTCGATCTCGCGTCCCGGAAGGTGGACGAGGACCGAGCGGAGCACCCCGGTCTCGGACGTGACGGAGAGGTTCATGCGGATGCGGCGCCGCGCGATCGTAGCAGGGGGAACGGTGCTAACCTGATGGCACCTGCGGGAGGAGCACCGAGGTTGGATCCGATCCGGAATCCGTCCGACGTCGAGTTCATCGAGTGCAAGAACTGCGAGTCCCCCTGCTACGTTTTCGAGATCGACCAGCGGCGTGGGCTGATCGTGCAGGCGCTCTGCGCGGTCTGCGGGAGCGACGACCCGTCGGACTTCTTCGTCCCCGAGGAGCCGGAGGAATGACCGGGCCGTGACGGCGCCCCCCTCCCCGGCCGACCGGTACGAGAACCCCCTCAGCGTCCGGTACGCCTCGGCCGAAATGTCCTCCCTCTTCTCGGCCCGCTCCAAGTTCGCCATGTGGCGACGCCTCTGGCTCTGGCTGGCCGAGGCCCAGCAGGAACTCGGCCTCCCGATACCCGGCGCCGCCCTCGCCCAGCTCCGGGAGCACCTCGTCCCGACCGACGCCGAGCTCCTGGCGGCCGATGCCTACGAGCGCGACACGAAGCACGACGTCATGGCGCACCTCCACGCTCTCGGTGACGTCGCGCCGGCGGCACGGGGGGTCCTCCATCTCGGCGCCACGTCGGCCTTCGTGGGCGACAACGCCGACCTTCTCCTCCTGCGCAAGGCGCTTCACCTGCTGGCCCGCCGGGCGGTCCGAGTCATGGGGCGTCTCGCCGCCTTCGCACGGCGATGGCGCGACCTCCCGTGCCTCGGCTTCACGCACTTCCAGGCGGCGCAGCCGACCACCGTCGGCAAGAGGGCCTGCCTCTGGCTGCAGGACCTCGCCCTCGACCACCGTGAGCTGACCCGCCGCGCCGACGAGCTCAGATTCCTCGGCTGCAAAGGGGCCACCGGAACGCAGGCCTCCTTCGTGGCCCTCTTCCAGGGGGACGCGGAAAAGGCCGACCTCCTCGACAAGCTCGTCGCCGAGAAGGCGGGCTTCCCCGGGCGCCTTCTGGTCTCGGGACAGACATACACCCGGAAGCAGGACGCGCTGATCCTGTCGGCCCTTTCGGGGCTGGCCGCCTCCGCCTCGAAGTTCGCCAACGACCTGCGACTCCTCCAGCACCTGAAGGAGGTCGAGGAGCCTTTCGGGACGAAGCAGGTGGGGTCGTCGTCCATGCCGTACAAACGGAACCCGATGAAAGCCGAGCGGATCAACGCTCTCGCCCGGTGGATCCTCGTCGGGGCCGAGAGCGGTCCCTGGACGGTCGCGACGCAGTGGTTCGAGAGGACGCTGGACGACTCGGCCAACCGGCGTCTTTCCCTCCCGGAGTGCTTCCTCGCCGCCGACGCCGTCCTGCTCCTCTGGGACGCGGTCGCCGACGGGCTCGTCGTCCACGAGAGGGTCGTCCGGAGGCGCCTTGAGCAGGAGCTCCCCTTCCTGGCGACGGAGAACATCCTGATGGCCGCCGCCCGGAAGGGTGGAGACAGGCAGCGCCTCCACGAGCGGATCCGCGTCCTGGCGCAGGCTGCCGGGGACCGGCTCAAGGACCACGGGGGCGAGAACGACCTTCTCACGCGGATCGCGGCCGACCCCGAATTCGGCCTGTCCCCGGCCGAGATCGCCGCCGCCGCCGATCCCCTCCGCTTCGTCGGACGCGCGCCGGAGCAGGTGGACGAGTTCCTGGCCGCCGAGGTCGACCCCATCCTGGCAACCGACCCCGATGCGACACAAAGCGCCGCGGAGGAGGTCCGGGTCTGAAGCCGCGGCGCGCCCGCCGCGTCGCCGCAGCCGCCTTCCTCGCCGCCCTCTGTGGCTGCGGGCCGAAGCAGAGGCCGGCGACCGTGCCCCTTTCCGCCGCTCCGGCCACGGGCCCGACGGAACGCGGCTTCGCCTCCTGGTACGGGGCGGAGTTCCAAGGCCTGCCGACCGCGAGCGGAGAGATCTTCCGCCCCGAGAAGATTTCGGCCGCGCACCGGACCCTCCCCCTCGGAACGGTGGTCGACGTCCGGAACGAAACGAACGGGAAGACCGTCCGCGTCCGGATCAACGACCGGGGACCCTTCATCGCGGGGCGGATCGTCGACCTTTCGAAGGCCGCGGCCTCCGCGATCGACGCGGTCGTCCCGGGCGTCGTCCCCGTCACATTGACCGTGGTCACGTTCGGAACGAACGAGCGGATGCGCGCCGCCGACGCCGCCGATCTGGCCCGCGCCTCCTCCACCGTTCCGCCTGTCTGGGTGGTGCAGGCAGGAGCCTTCGGCCGCGAGGAGAACGCCCTCCGGCTCCGGGACCGCCTCGCCGCGAAGTATCCGAAGGTCCGGATCGAGGACTTCAGGGGCCTGAGGCGGGTGAAGTTCGGGGCTTACGGGAGCCGCCAGGAGGCCGAGGTCGCCTGCGCCACGCTCGGCGAGCTCGGCCTCGCGGGGATCGTGGTGCCGAGCCCGTGAGCGGCTCGCTCCGCAGGCTCGGGCGCGGGATCGGGCAGGCGGCGGCGATCCTCCTGATCACGGCGGCGCTTGGCGAGGGGACTCTCGCCGCGATCCGGCACCTCTCGTACCTCTACCGGATGCCGCTCCTCACCCCCCTCGCCCGCGAGCTCTACTTCGTGGACCGTGGGATGGTCCAGCTCCTCCCCGAGTGTGCCCGGTGGGACCCGGACCTCGGCTACACCCTCCGGCCGGGGCGCTGTACGTTCGCGAACACGGAATACCGGACGACGCTCGTCGTGAACCGCCTCGGCGTGCGCGATTCCGAAGGGGCTCTCCACGCCCCCGAGCTCGTCGTCCTCGGCGACTCGTTCGCGCTCGGGTGGGGGGTCGAGGGGGACGAGACCTTCGCCTCGCGGCTCGGAGCGATGACCGGCCTCAAGGTCCTGAATACGGGCGTCGCTTCGTACGGGACGGTGCGCGAGCTCCGGCTGCTGGCCAAGGTGGACCGGTCTCGGCTCTCGACGATCGTCTGGCAGTTCTGCAACAACGACTACATCGAGAACGCGGCCTACGCGAAGGCGGGAAACCGGCTCGAGACGCTCCCGAAAGCCGAGTACGACGGGTGGGTCCGGCAGCACGCGAGGGAGCGGCGCTGGTGGCCGGGACGCTATCTCGTTTCGGCCCTCTCGACGCGACTGCGCGCTCTGACCCGGTCGCCTTCGCCCGACCCCTCCTCTCCGGATCCCGACGACCCGGCCGTCCGGCACAATCAGGTCGCCTACTTTCTCAACGCCATCGAGACCTCGCCGGTGGACCTCTCGCCCTACCGGATCGTCCTCCTCGAGCTGAACGGCCGGAACCAGCACGCTGAATGGTTTCTGCCGATGCTGCGTGAGGAGATCGCGAAGGGCGATCATCCGGCGTGGGTGAAGCGCCTTGTGCTCGTCGACGTCGCGGCACGGCTCGAGCCCTCCGACTTCTACGTCCTCGACGACCATCTCACGCCGGGCGGGCAGGAAAAGGTCGCGGAGATCCTCCTCCCCTACGTCCGCCCGGGCGGTTCTCGAGCCGGAAGCCCCTGATGACGGACGAGATCGCCCCCCTCTCCTTCAAGGCCTGGGCGCCCAGGGACGTCGTCGACGTGGACTTTCCGGCGTTCGCCCTCCGGACCTATCTCGAGCAGGCGGGCGTGAGGCGGCTGCTGGAGAGGGCGAGCGGCGGGCAACGCCTCCGGGCGGCGGCCGAGGTCGGCTGCGGGTACGGGAGGCTACTGCCCGTGCTCGGGGAGTTCGCGGGACGTGTGGCGGGCTTCGAAAGGCAGCCCGAGTTCGCAGCCGAGGCGGCGCGCCTCCATCCGGACGTGGAGATCTTCCGTGTCACGTCGCTCGCGAACCTCCCGTCTGTCGACGCCGCCTTCGACGCCGTCATCTCCTTCACCGTTCTCCAGCACCTCGTCGACAGGGTCGCCGCGGAGGTCGCTGCCGAGATGAAGAGGCTTCGCGCTCCCGGGGGCCACGTCCTGATCTGCGAGGAGACCGATCCGGCGCACGTCGCGGGGGCCGTGCACGACCCGTCCGGGATCTGCACGATCGGACGGAGCGCCGAGAGCTACGCCCGGCTCTTCGCTCCGCTCCGCCTCCTCGATTCGGCGCCCCGCGTCGTCGAGCCGACCTACCCGCGCCGAGACGTCGGGACGTATCTTCTCTTCGGGGAGTGATCCGGATGCCGGCCGACTATCCGCTCGCCGCGGCGGAAGAGGCCGCTCGCCGCGTCCACGCCGTCCTTCCGCCGACGCCGCAGTACCGGGGGCCGCTCCTGTCGCGCCGGGCCGGAGCCGAGGTCTGGGTCAAGCACGAGAACCATACCCCCGTCGGGGCCTTCAAGGTTCGCGGCGGGATCGCGCTTTTCCACGAACTGAGGGCCTCTCACCCTTCACTCGCCGGAGTCATCGCGGCCGCCCGAGGCAACCACGGGCAGTCGGTCGCCTTCTCCGCCGCCCGTGCCGGCCTCCCGGCCGTCATCGTCGTCCCCCGCGGGAACTCCGTCGGGAAGAACGCCGCAATGCGGGCCCTCGGCGCGGAGCTTGTCAGCGACCGCGAGCTCTTCGCTTCGGTTCTGGCGGGGGCGGAAGCGCCGTGAACCGGCGGCTGATCGCGACTCTCTCCTTCAGCCACCTGATGACCGACCTGAATCAGGGGATGCTGCCGGCGCTCCTCCCGTTCTTCATCGCCGAGCGCGGCCTGACGTATGCCGCGGCGGGCGGCCTCGTTCTCGCCGCCAGCCTCGCCGCCTCGACCGCGCAGCCCCTCTTCGGCTGGTACGCGGACCGCCGCCCTTCGGCGCGGGTCCTTCCGGCGGGGATCGCCACGGCGGGCGCCGGCCTCGCCCTCGCCGGCGCGGCGCCGACGTACCCCCTGATCGCCGCGGCCGTGGCGCTCATGGGCCTCGGAGCCGCGGCGTTTCACCCCGAGGCGACGCGCTGGGCTGCGAACGCATCCGGTCCCCGCCGCGCCACCGGGATGAGCTTCTTCTCCATCGGCGGCAACCTCGGCATCGCCACCGGTCCCCTCGTCATCACCCCTCTCGTCCTGGCCTTCGGCCTCAAGGCCTCGCTGGTGCTCCTCGTCCCGATGCTCCTGGTCGCGGCGCTCCTCCGTTCGGAGATGCGCCGCTTTTCGCCTCCGGCCGGCGCAGGGTGGGATGCCGGAGCGAGGGGCCCGGCCGCGGCCGGCCCTCCCGACCGCTGGGGCCTCTTCGGCCGGCTCTCGGTCGCCATCATGACCCGCTCGATGGTTTATGCCGCCCTCTCGACGTTCATTCCCCTCTTCTGGATCGGCGTGCTCGGGCGGACGACGGCGGAAGGGGGCGTCGCGCTGTCTGTCGTCATGGGCGCGGGCGTCGTGGGGACCCTTCTGGGAGGACGCCTCGCCGACCGGCACGGCCGGCGGGTGGTCGTCCTCGCGGGCATGAGCCTTCTCTCGCCCCTCCTGCTCGCCCTCGCCGTCTCGCGGGACGCCCGCCTCTCCCTCGCGCTTCTCGTGCCGGTGGGCATCACCCTTTACGTCCCGTTCAGCGTTCTCGTCGTCATGGCGCAGGAGTACCTGCCGAACCGCGTCGGCACGGCCTCCGGCATGACTCTCGGCCTCGCCGTCACAGCAGGAGGTCTCGCGGCACCCCTCCTCGGAGTCCTGGCCGACAGGCACGGGATCGCCGCGCCGCTCCTCGCGTCGACTCTCATCCCTCTTTTCGGGGTGGCGGCCGCATGGACCTTACCGGACGACCGGGGGCTCGTCGGAATGCGCCGAAACGATCGGCCGCCTTTCGCCGGCCAGTTAGGGGGCGGGACTCGACCCTGAAGCCTGGTCACCGCCCCCGTAATGGGCGCTGGAAAGCGCTCCGGACGAGGCGGTCGAGGAGGTCCGGGAGCTTGAGCCCGGAGGCTCCCCACATCTTGGGGAACATGGAGATCGGCGTGAAGCCGGGGAGGGAGTTGATCTCGTTGATCAGGACGCGGCCGCTCTCCCGTTCCACGAAGAAGTCGACGCGGGCGAACCCCGCGCCCCCGAGAAGGTCGA
>JBLMYG010000177.1:0-6804 GCA_050258155.1 Acidithiobacillales bacterium | reverse complement strand
AACACCGACGCCGTCCAGACGTTCAACTACGCAAAGAGCGCCGAGGCAGAGCACGCGAAGCTCTACACGGAGGCGCTCGGGACGCTTTCGACGGCGAAGGGGGAGGCCCGGTCGTTCTACGTCTGCACGGTCTGCGGTTACACGACGACGTCTCTGGACTTCGCGAAATGCGTGGTCTGCTTCAGCCCTAAGGACAAGTACATCAGGGTTTCCTGAGGGGCGTCTCGGTTCCGGCCCGCCCCCGCGCCGGGGCGGGCCGGAACAGCGCACTCCGTAGAGAGCGAGAGGAGGGAACGTATGTTCGGCCTGCCCCCCCTTCCCGGATGGGAAGGTGTTCACCCGCTGATCGTCCACTTCCCGATTGCGCTGCTTCTCGTGACGCCGCTTCTGGTCGTGCTCGGGCTCCTCCTCCCCCGCTCGGAACGGGGCTTTCTGACGGCGGCCTTCGTCGTGATGGCGCTAGGGACTCTTGCAATCTACGTTGCGGTTCCGAGCGGCGAGGTCGCGGGGAAGCTCGCCGAGCGGACGCCCGAGATCAACAAGATCCTCGAACGGCACGAAGGGCTCGCGGAGACGTCCCGCGCCGTCTTCACGGCTCTCACCGCGATCTTCGCCGTCATCGTCTTCGTCCCTCGCCTTCTCAGGAAGGGGCTGGACCGTCTCACGTGGATCGCCCTGAACGCCTCGTTCCTCGTTCTCTACGGGTCGGGGACCCTCGTCCTCGTCAACACGGCGCACGCGGGAGGACGCCTCGTCCACGAGCAGGGCGTCCACGCCATGACGGCCTCGCCGCCGGCAGGATCGTCCCTGGAGGGAGCCGCGCAGCCCGGAGAGGGGCGCGAACGCGGCTAGGCCTGTAAGTACCTGTCCTCGATGATGCCGTTCGACCAGACCTTCTGGACGTCATCGTGCTCCTCGACGATTTCGAGGAGCTTCAGGAGCGCGGGCCCCTTGTCAGCGACGGCGATGGTGCTCTGCGGGACCATCTGGACCTCGGCGGTCTGGATCGGGATCCCCTTCGCCTCGATCTTGGAGCGGATCCCCTCGAACGACGCCGGGTCGGTGTAGATCTCGAAGACGTCGCTGTCCTCCGTCCGGAAATCATCGGCGCCGCATTCCAGGGCCAGCTCCATCAGGGTGTCTTCCTTCACGGCGCTCTTCTCGACGGCGATGTACCCCTTCTTGTGGAACTGGAAGGCGACCGAGCCCGCGGACCCCATGTTCCCGCCGTACTTCGTCAGGAGGTGCCGGATCTCCGACGTCGTCCGGTTCTTGTTGTCGGTCATCGCCTCGATCAGGAGAGCGGCGCCGCCGGGGCCGTAGCCCTCGTACGTGACCTCCTCGTAGGTGACACCCGCCAGCTCGCCCGTGCCCCGCTTGATCGCCTTGTCGATGTTGTCCGAAGGCATCGAGGCCTTCTTGGCGGCCTGCACGGCGGAGCGGAGGCGGGGATTCGATTCGACGGCACCTCCGCCGACCTTGGCGCTCATCGTGATTTCCTTGATGAGCTTGGTGAAGAGGCGACCGCGCCGGGCGTCGGCAGCCCCCTTCTTGTGCTTGATCGTGCTCCATTTGTTGTGTCCGGACATGGCTTACCTCGGTTCGCTTCTGCCCGGAAGGGCCGCGGGCGTCGGTTCAGGGGGCGGAATAGTAGCAGCTTCGGCGGCTGGGACGGCGGTCAGCACGGCGTCGGGGCCCGACGCTTCGAGCAGGACGGCGACACGCGTCCCGGGCGGGAGCGGGGCCCGAAGAGCAGCCTCGAGATAGTGGTCGGTCAGGGCGACGCGGCCCCGGAGGACGACGGCGTCGGACACCGTGCCCGAGGCCCTCCGCCGGAAAAGACGTGCCTTCTCCTCCCCGAGGATGCGGAGGGACGCCGCGCGGCGCGTGACGATTGCGGATGGAACGGCGCGCTCGGCGAAGAGCTCTGCGCCCCTCGTTCCACTCCGGGGCGAGAAGGGGAAAACGTGGAGACTCGCGAAGGGAAGCTCCTGGACCAGACGCTCGGTCGCCTCGAACTCCGCGTCGGTCTCGCCGGGGAAACCGGCGATCAGGTCGGTGGCGAGGTGGAGGCGGGAGTTGGCGCCCAGGGCGCGCCGGGCGAGCGCCCGGAAACGCGCCGCCGTGATGCCGCGCCGCATCCGGCGAAGGACGGCGTCCGAACCCGACTGGAGCGGGAGGTGGAGATGCGGGACGACGGCCGGGGAAGCGGCCACGGACTCGACGAGCGCTTCGCCGGCCTCCATCGGCTCCAGCGACGAGAGACGGACGCGGCAGGCGGGCCGGTTCTTCTCCAGCGCCCGGAGGAGGGCGAGGAGGCTCGTCCCGCGCTCCTTCCCCCAGGCCGCGAGGTGAACTCCGGCGAGGACGACCTCGGGAACGCCCATGTCGCCGAGCCGGCGGATCTCGCTCTCGACGACCTCCAGCGGGGCGCTTCGCTCCGCCCCCCGGATCGAGGGGACGACGCAGAACGCGCAGCGCCTTTCGCAGCCGTCCTGGATCTTGAGAAACGCACGGGTCCTTTCCTCGCCGGGAAGGGTCGCGGCGAAGACCTCCGGCGGGCCGCCCGGGTGCGGCGGGGCGAGCTTTCCCGGGAGGAGCCCCGCCTCGCGCTCGTCGAGGAGGCTCGAAAGGTCGCCGAGACGGGACGGCGGCACGACCAGATCCACCTCGGGGAGTCTCGCGAGCCTCTCCTCCTCGAGCCGCGCCAGGCATCCGCTGACGACGACCGTGGCGCCGGCGCTGTCTCGCCGGATCCGGCGGAGGCACCGCCGCTGGTCCCGCTCGGCGCGGCTCGTGACCGCGCAGCCGTAAAGGACGACGACCTCCGCCGTGTCGGGCTCCGCGGTCTCGCTTCCCGGTCCCGTTTCGAAGAGGCTCTCCGCCTCGATCCGGCTCACCTTGCAGCCGAACGGTACGACGGCGATCCGCCGCCGGCGTCCCCCGGAGACGGTCGGCTCTTTCGGTGCGCGCGTTGACACGCCTTCTCCCGGGACGATAATAATTTGTTCGGGAAACGTCTCCCGGAAGGAGTGGGAGTGCCGACTCTGCGGCAGGCATGAAGGTTCTCCTCATCGAGTACGAGCCGAGATACGTCGAGCGCATCCGCGCCTTCCTCGCCCGGAGCGACCACGAAGTCGTCGTGGCCCGGGATGGCGACGAGGGGCTGGATGCCTACCGGCGGTCGCGCCCCGACCTCGTCCTGATCTCCTCCGTCCTGCCGAAGCTCCGGACGCCCGACGTCATCAAGGCGATGCAGACCCTCGGGTCCACGCCGCCGATTCTTCTGATGATGTCCGGGTACAAGGGGCGAAACAAGCGCGCGGACGCCCAGCGCGTCGGCGCAACGAGCATCCTCGAGAAGCCGTTCGGCGAGGAGGTTTTCCTCGCCGAGGTGGCGGCGGCCCTCGGCGAGGCACCGTCGCTGGAGGTCGGCGCGCCCGGCAAAGGAGCTCCTGTTCCCGAAGGGAGCGAGCCCCTCCTTTCGGCCGAGGACATCTTCTCCGACATCGTCTCCGGCATCGAGTCGGCTCCGCCGCCGCCCTCTGCCGTGCCGCCCGCACCGCCCCCCTCGGGCACCGATCCGGGCCGCCCGCGCCGGCCGGAGAGCGGGCCGAACATCTCCGTGGAGAAGACGCTCGCTGCCGCCCTCGGCGTTCCGCTCGAGCGGCTCGAGACGAAACCCGGCGTCGAGGCGGACACGAGGTCGGGAACGAAATCGCCGACGGCGCCCGGTTCGAGACCCGGGACGAAGCCGGGGGACAAGCCCGAAGCTGCCGGTCCGTACGAGACGCTCCGCGTGAATCTCGCGGAGCTCGCCGCGACGGCGGCGATGCCGGCCGCGAAGTCCGCCGAGAAGCCTCCGGAGAGACCGAAAGTCAGCAGCTCGTCCTCGGTCGACGAGCTTCTTCGGGACACGCTGTCGGGCCTCAACATCAAGCCCCGAGGCAGCTCCGCAGGGGCGACCGATCCCGGCCTTCCGGCCCCCGCCGCTTCGGCCGCGGCGAAGAGTGGCATCGGCCCGGCCGGGATGACGCCGGTTTCTGCCGCGCCCCCGGCGGGCCCGCTTCCGGCCACGCCGTCTCCGGTTCCGATGTCCCGCCCGGTTTCCGCCGGGCCCGTCCTTCCGAAACCGCCCCTGGCCCGGCCGGAGGAGGTCACGCCGACAGTGACCTTTCCCGCGGGGGCGCACCGCGGACCGCGGCCCGCGTCGGGTCCCGGAGCATTCGGCCGCTTTCATCTCCTCGAGCGGATCGCCTCCGGCGGAATGGCCGACGTCTTCAAGGCGCGGATGACCGGCGAGGAAGGCTTCGAGAAGATCGTCGCGATCAAGCGGATCCTTCCGCACCTGGCCACGAACGAAGGTTTCATCACGATGTTCGTGGACGAGGCGAAGCTCGCGGCGCAGCTGACCCACAACAACATCATTCACATCTACGAGCTCGGAAAGGTCGACGCCTGGCACTACATCGCCATGGAATACGTCGACGGAAAGGACCTTCGCTCGATCCTGAAAATGGGACGTGACCGCGGCTACCCCCTGGCTCCCGAGCTCGGGCTCTTCATCGCGTCCCGGATCGCCAGCGCCCTCGACTACGCGCATCGGCGGATCGCCCCCGACGGGCGCGAGCTGAACCTCGTCCACCGCGACGTCTCGCCGCAGAACATCCTCATCTCGTGGGAAGGGGACATCAAGCTCTGCGACTTCGGCGTGGCGAAGGCGGCCACGAAGGTCGGTACGACGATCTCCGGGGCGCTCAAGGGAAAGCTCCAGTACATGTCCCCCGAGCAGGCCTGGGGGAAGACGGTCGATCGGCGGAGCGACATCTTCTCGCTCGGCGCCGTCCTCTTCGAGATGCTGGCCGGCCGGAACCTCTTCGAAGGGGAGAACGACCTCAGCATCCTGGAGAAGGTCCGCGCCGGTCAGGTCGTCCCCCCGTCCACGGTGAACGCGGAGGTCTCTCCGCGGATCGACGAGATCGTCGCGAAGGCTCTCGCGAAGGAGCCTCAGGAACGGTACCAGCACGCCTCCGAGCTCGAGAAGGATCTGCTGACCGTCCTCTACGGCTACCAGCCGTCGCCGGGCCCTGCGGACCTCGCGATCTATCTCCACCGCCTCCTTGAAACGCCTCCCGCGGCGACCGACGATGACATCGACGCGGCGTTCGCCGCGGCGCAGCGACCGCAGGAGGAGGCGCCGAAGAAGGGAAAGCTGGTCCGCGCCACGCGGTCGAGCGGGGAGCAGCTCTCCGCGGCGCTGCCGTCACCCCCCGCGGAGCCGCAACGGGCGGGCGAGGCGCTCCGCCCGATCGCGGTCGCCGAGACGAACGTCGCGCTCGAGGCCGGGCCGGAGTCGAAGAAAAGCCGGACAGGGCTCTTCGCCGGGATCGCCGCGGCCGCCGTGATTCTCGTGGCGGTCGGGGTCCTGGTCCTCAGGAACCGGGGAGGCCCGCCGGCGCCCGCCGTTCCGGTCGCGACGCCGCCCGCGCCGCCGGCGACCGCCGCCGCTCCTCCCGAGCCGGGCGTACCGCCCGTCGAGGCGCAAAAGGTCGTCGATCAGAAGCTCGTCGAGGCCGAGGCGAGGCGGCTCGCTGCGGAGGCGGAGAAGGCGCGGCGGGAGGCTGAGAAAAAGAGTACGGCCGGCAAGCTCCCCGCTGCCACGGCGGTTCCGCCGCCGGGCCTCTCCCTCGCGCCGCAAGGGCCGCTTCAGCCGCCGAAGGCGACGGAGCCTCCTCCGCCGAAGCCGTCCCCGCAGGCGGTCGCAGCCCCTCCGCCTCCCGTCGTGAAGGTGGCCCCGCCCGCGGAGCCGCCGCCGGCCGTCGAGGTGGCCGCCACGAAGCCGCCGCCACCGACCGAGGCTGCGGCGGCGCCGACGCCGGCGAATACGGGTCCTGTCGAGGGGGAGCTCGTCGGCCCCGGTGAGGGGGTCGTGGAGCCGAAGGTCCTGGCGATGGGCGCCTTCACCGGGCTCCCGCCGCAGGCCTGGCAACTGGCACACGCCTCGGGCGACGGGAGCCTCGGCACGAGCATCCTGATGGCCCTGATCGACGAGAACGGGAAGGTGACGGATGTCCGGGTCGTGAAGGGCGCGCCGTTCAAATTCGTCGACGAGGCGGCGATGCGGGCGCTGCGGAGTGCGAAAATCGCGCCGGCCACGAAGTTCGGCGTGAAAGTGAAGATGTGGTCGACCATCGCCGTGACGGTCAAGCTGTGAATCGGCGGCCGTGCGTGCGGGCGCGGGGAGGACCCGGGCCGAGGAGAGCGAAATGAGCCTGACCGACGAGCAGCGGAAGTTTTACGAGAACACGCTTCACGTGACGAGGAAGGAGATCGAGGAGATGGAGGGGCAGATCCAGGAGGAGCTCGCGAAGGTCAAGGAGCGCCTCGCGGATCTCCAGAACGCCCAGAAGGCGGCCCGGCAGATGTACGCGGCCGCGTGCCTCCGGTTGAACATTCCGAACGACCTCGAAGAGCCGGAAGAGCCCTGAGGCGTCTCCTTCTCGCGTTCTTCCTGCCGGCCCTGGCGTGGCCCGGACCCTTTCCACCCGCCGCCCCCTCCCCGCACCGCATCGTGGCTCTGGCGCCGTCGGCCGTCGAGATTCTCTTCGCGCTGGGCGCCGGTGACCGTGTCGTCGCCGTCCCCGACCTCGCCGCCGACCTCCCCGGCGCCGCGGGAAAGGTCCGGACCGGGGGCTTCGTCCCCGACCTCGAGCGCGTCGTCGCTCTCCGGCCGGACCTCGTGATCGCCTCGCGCGACGGCACGGACCGTGCCGCATACGAGAAGCTGGAGGCACTCGGCCTGCC